>NZ_CAMLMK010000116.1 GCF_946481155.1 uncultured Flavobacterium sp. | reverse complement strand
CATTTGAGAAGAATTTCCGGCCGTAACCGAACCGTCCGCTGCGAATACCGGACGAAGTTTGTTTAAAGCCGCTACGTTTGTGTCAGCTCTTGGGCCTTCATCTTTAGTAACAACGTATGATTTAGTGGCTTTTTTACCGTTTTCATCGATATAAACCTGTTCAACCGTAATAGGAACAATTTGTTTGTCGAATTTGCCTTCCGCTTGTGCTTTTAGTGCTTTCATGTGTGAATTGTATGCAAACTCATCCTGATCCTCACGGGAAACATTGAACTGTTTTGCAACGGCTTCGGCAGTTAAGCCCATTCCCCAGTAATAATCTTCATGACCGCCTGCAGCTGCTTTATAATCCGGTGTTGGCTTGTAACCGCCCATTGGGATATAACTCATGCTTTCCGCTCCACCGGCAATGATACAATGCGCCATTCCCGATTGGATTTTGGCTGTTGCCATACCGATAGTCTCAATTCCCGAAGCACAATAACGGTTTACGGTAACACCGGGCACATCGTTGATTTTTAAGCCCATCAGTGAAATTAAGCGGGCAACATTCAGGCCTTGTTCTGCTTCCGGCATCGCGTTTCCAACCATCACGTCATCGATTCTCGCTTTGTCTAAATTGGGCAACTCATTCATTAAATATTCAATGGTTTCCGCTGCTAATTCATCGGGTCTTTTGAAACGGAACACGCCTTTTGGTGCTTTGCCAACGGCCGTTCTGTATGCTTTAACTATATATGCTGTTTTCATTTTTTCTTTTTTAAGAGTTGGAAAATAGAGAATAGATAATAGAGGATAGACATCTCAGTTTTGTGCTTATTCTATATTCTTTTTTCTATATTCTATGTTCGGTTATCTAATTACGCAACGGTTTCCCTTTGGTTAACATAAACTGGATTCTTTCCAGTGTTTTTCTTTCGGTACAAAGCGATAAGAAAGCTTCTCTTTCCAGATCCAGTAAGTATTGCTCGCTGACTAACGTTGGTTCCGATAAATCACCACCTGCCATTACATATGCCAGTTTATTTGCAATTTTCTTATCGTGATCCGAAATATATTGACCGGCTTTCATCTGATCGGTACCTACAAGGAACATTCCCAGAGCCTGTTTACCCAGAACCTTAATGTCTTTGCGTTTTACAGGTTGAGTGTAACCCGCTTCGGCCATTAAAATTGCGTGTTTCTTAGCTTCGGCAATCTGACGGTCTTTGTTTACTACGACAATGTCTTTTCCTTTTTGAAGAATTCCTAAATCGTAAGCCTCGTAAGCAGAAGTAGCGACTTTTGCCATTCCCACAGTTAAGAAATATTCCTGTAAAGCGTTCAATTCCACGTCGTTTTTGCGGAAAGTATCTGAGGCACGGAGCGCCATTTCTTTGGAACCGCCACCACCAGGGATAACGCCAACTCCAAATTCAACTAACCCAATATAGGTTTCAGCTGCAGCTACAGCTTTGTCAGCGTGCATTGTCAACTCACATCCGCCTCCTAAGGTCATTCCATGAGGAGCAGCAATTACCGGAATTCCGGAATATCTTACTCGCATCATCGTATCCTGGAACATTTTGATAGCCATGTTTAACTCGTCGTATTCCTGTTCTACGGCCATCATGAAAATCATGGCGATATTGGCTCCGACAGAGAAATTAGCTGCCTGGTTTCCGATTACTAATCCGCGGAAATCTTTTTCGGCCAATTCGATGGCTTTGTTGATTCCCTGGATTACGCCACCACCAATGGAATTCATTTTGGACTGGAATTCTAAGTTTAAGATTCCATCCCCTAAATCCTGAACGATTGCCTCGCTGTTGCTCCAGACTTTTTTGCTTTCGCGGATGTTGTTCAGAATAATGAATGCATCCTGACCAGGAACTTTAGTTTGTGATTTTGAAGTGATATTATGGTAATGTGTAGCGCCTTCTTTTACAGAATAAAAGGAAGTGTTTCCTGAAGCAATCATTTCAGTTACCCAAGCTGCAGGAGCAAGGCCTTCCGCTTTCATTAATTCGATTCCTTTTTCTACTCCGATGGCATCCCAGATTTCGAACGGGCCATTTTCCCAACCGAAACCGGCTTTCATGGCATCATCTATTTTATAGAAATCATCAGTAATTTCAGGTACGCGGTTGGAAACATAAGCAAACATTGAAGAGAAACTCTTTCTGTAAAATTCTCCTGCTTTGTCCGTTCCTTTTACTAATACCTTGAAACGGTCGATCGGTTTGTCAATCGTCTTAGTCATTTCCAAAGTTGCGAAAGAGGCTTTTTTAGCGGGTCTGTATTCTAAAGTGTCTAAATCCAAAGAAAGAATGTCTTTATCTACTTTTTTGTAGAATCCCTGACCAGTTTTGCTTCCCAACCAATTGTTTTCAACCATTTTAGAAATGAAATCCGGAAGTTTGAACAATTCGTGGGCTTCATCGGTCGGACAGTTTTCGTAAATTCCGTTAGAAACGTGAACTAAAGTGTCTAGTCCAACAACATCAACGGTTCTGAAAGTTGCAGATTTTGGTCGGCCAATAACAGGACCAGTTAATTTATCTACTTCTTCGATGGTCAGTCTCATGTCTTTTACCAAATGAAACAAACTCTGAATTCCGAAGATACCGATTCTGTTTCCGATAAATGCCGGAGTATCTTTGGCCACCACCGAAGTTTTTCCAAGGAATTTTTCGCCATATTCATTAAGGAAATCCAATACTTCTTTTGAAGTTTGGGGACCTGGGATGATTTCGAATAATTTTAAGTAACGGGCAGGGTTGAAGAAGTGGGTTCCGCAGAAATGTTTCTGGAAATCCTCGCTTCGGCCTTCGCTCATAAAATGAATTGGGATACCAGACGTATTTGACGTGATTAATGTTCCTGGTTTTCTGTATTTTTCAATCTGCTCGAAAACAGATTTTTTGATATCCAATCGTTCAACAACAACTTCAATGATCCAATCGCAATCTTTGATTTTGGTCAAATCATCGGTTGTATTTCCGGTAGTGATTCGGCTGGCGAATTTCTGATCGTAAATAGGAGAGGGCTTAGATTTTAGGGCGTTGGCCAAATGGTCGTTTACCAATCGGTTGCGAACGGCTTTGTTTTCTAAGGTAAGGCCCTTCTTTTGTTCAGCTTCGGTTAGTTCTCTCGGAACAATATCGAGAAGCAATACTTCCACACCGATATTGGCAAAGTGACAGGCAATTCCGGATCCCATTATTCCGGATCCTACTACTGCTACTTTTTTGATAAGTCGATTCATCTTTTATATTTATTGTTTTTTGTGGTCAGATTTGTTTGTTACACTTAATCGATATTTTCAGGATCTCCGAAAATGCCTTTATCTGCAATCAGTTCATTAATAATTTCCGCAACTTCCATAAAATGATCCAGTTTTTCTTCGGAAACATGTTGCCGGATCGTTTCGTTAAATTTAAGTACGGTTGTTTTTGATAATTCCCTTTTTTCTTTCCCCAGCTTTGTTAAATGGATGATAACTCCGCGACCATCAACTGGATTTTTTTTTCTGATAATCAGGCCTCTGTCTTCCATTGATTTTAATGTCCGCGTCAGGCTCGTAGCTTCCATACCCATTTTGGTACTTATAGCTGTAGAGGGTGTTCCGTTATCCCTGTCAATACTAAGCAAAGCAAATCCTGTGGCCATTGTAGCGCCATATTTAGTAGCTTCTTCGTTGTACATTCTTGCTACTGCCTGCCAGGTGGCTCTTAAAACATAATCTATCGTTTTGTCTTTCATAACGTTTTTAAGAATTTCAAATATACAAATAAATACTATGCATGCATAATATATTTGCATTATTTTTAGGTTAAGTTAAAAAAAAACTCCCCATAAGAGAGGAGTTGGCTGATTTTTAGGCATTATTATAGATTTTATCATAAAGATTCTGATATTTCTCTTTTATGATTTTACGCTTTAATTTCATTGTAGGTGTCAGGTGACCACCATCGATAGACCAGATGTCCGGTGTTAATTCGATACGTTTTACCTGTTCCCAGTTACCGAATTTCTTATTTAATTCATCAACTTCTTCTTCGATTCGCTCAATAACGTCTTTGTTGCAGGCCATTTCAGCAGGAGTGTTGCCCACATCTATTCCTTTTAGTTTTGCCCAGTCCTTAACAAAATCAAAATTCGGCTGAATAAAAGCGGCCGGCATTTTCTCGCCATCACCAACAACCATAATCTGTTCAATAAAGCGGGATTGCTTGAAGGTGTTTTCCAAAACCTGAGGCGCTACATATTTTCCGCCGGAAGTCTTGAACATTTCTTTTTTACGGTCGGTTATCTTTAAAAAGCCGTCATTGCAGATTTCCCCGATGTCGCCTGTATGGAAATAACCGTCTTTAAGAACTTCATTAGTTTGTGCTTCGTCTTTGTAATAGCCCATCATTACGTTCGGGCCTTTGCAAAGAATTTCGCCGTCTTCGCCAATTTTCACTGAAACACCGTCCAGCACTTTGCCGACAGTTCCTATTTTGAAATTTCTGTTGCGCATATCGTTTACAGAAATTACAGGTGAAGTTTCTGTTAGTCCGTAACCTTCCATTACAGGGATATTCGCGGCACAGAATACTTTTGTTAATCGGCTTTGCAATGCAGCACTGCCGGAAACTAATAATTCCAGTTCGCCTCCAAGACCTTCTTTCCATTTTGAGAAAATCAGTTTTCTGGCGATCTTTAATTTGAATTCATAGAATCCTCCATTTTCACCGTACGGTTTGTAATCCATACCTAAATCTAATGCCCAGAAGAAAAGTTTTTTCTTGATCCCGGTTAAATCGGCGCCTTTAGCATAGATCTTATCATATACTTTTTCCAAAAGACGCGGAACAACCGACATCACGTGCGGTTTCACTTCTTTTAAGTTATCGCTGATTTTTTCAATGCTTTCAGCGAAATAGATGGAGATGCCGTAATATTGGTACAAATACAAAAGCATTCTTTCAAAAATATGGCATACCGGCAAAAAGCTTAAGGCTCTTGTATCTCCCGGTCTTAAAGGAACACGTGGTGCACTCATTAAAACATCTGACACAATATTCTGATGGCTTAACATTACACCTTTGGGTTTTCCCGTTGTTCCTGAAGTATAGATAATGGTCGCTAAGTCTGTAGCGGTAATGCTGTTTTTTCGGTCTTCAACTACATCCTGGTTGGAAGTGTCGGCTCCTAATTCTAAAACTTCCTTCCAGCTTTTGCATCCCGGAATATCATTATAAGAGTAAATTTCCTGTAACGAAGGAACTACGTTTCTTATGGATGAAATTTTCTGGTAAACATCTTCGTCAGAGATAAAACAGTATTTTGATTCTGAATGATTCAAAACATAGGCATACTCTTCTGCAGAAATGGTCGGATAAATAGGCACGGTTTGCGCTCCTGTTTGAAGTACCCCAATGTCCGTAATGTTCCATTCGGTTCTGTTGTTGGAAGAAATAATGGCTATTTTATCGTTCTTCTGAACGCCCATTCGCAGCAAGCCTCTTGAAATGGCATTGGCTTTATCAATATATTCCTGCGTTGATGTCTTTATCCACTGGCCATTTTGTTTTGTAACAAGGGCGTCGGGTAAGTTATACTTTTCAAGCTGGTAATAGGGAAAATCAAAAAGGCGGGTAACGTTAGTCATAATTGATAAGTTTTAGATTACGCAAATTATAAAAAAATAATAAAGTTTGCTTAAAATTTTCAGATTACTTCATAAAAAATAAGGTTATTTTGTACTTTTGGCACCTTAATTTTACTGATTTTCATTAAATTAACATGAATAAATTTTTTAGGGTACAGGAATATAAAGCACTGTTATATAGGATAGTTTTAGCGTATTTTTTCTATTTTTTGGCAAGAGTACTGTTTTTCGTATATAATTTCGACCTGTTAAAAGTCGATTCGGTTTCTGATTTTGCAGCCTTGGCTTATCACGGATTGGTCTTTGATACGACCGCAATTCTGTATGTGAATGCCTTATTTCTGCTTTTTTCGGTGCTTCCTATATGGATTAATACCAAAAGAAGTTATCAGACTTTTTTATTCTACGTTTACTTTATAACCAATTTGCTGGCTTATGCCACGAATTTCGTCGATTTTATCTATTATAAATTTACCTACGCCAGAACCACAATCGCTTTCATGGATATTATGAAGCATGAATCGAACAAAGGCAATATGTTTTTCAGATTTATTGTTAGCTACTGGCACGTATACATTTTGTTTTTTGCCTTGGCTGCTCTTTGGATATACCTTTATAAGCGAGTTAGGATCGGGCATGAAGTTCCTAAAGCGAAAGTTGCTTATTTCTCCTCATCATTATTAGGAATTATGGTTATTGCAACAATGGCCGTTGGAGGGATAAGAGGTGATTTTAAGAAAAGCACGCGTCCTTTAAATCTTATCGACGCAAACCGTTATGTTGAAAAGCCGCAGCACGCCGATATCATTTTGAACACGCCTTTTGCTATTATAAGAACGATCGGGAAAACCAGCTTTAAAAAGATTGATCTCGTTGATAAAAATGTGGTTGTGGAAAATTTCCAGCCTATTAAGGAGTATCATAATAATGCGAAAACGACGCCAAATATTGTTTTGATTATTACCGAAAGCTTCGGAAGAGAATATTGGGGTTGCCTTAATAAGGATATGAACATTAAGAATTATGTGGGTTACACGCCTTTCCTGGATTCATTAGCGCAACACAGCAGGATTTATACAAATGGTTTTGCGAATGGAAGTAAATCTATTCACGGAATGTCATCTATCATTGCCGGAGTGCCTTCTTTCAGAGATGCGTTTACATCGTCGCCTTATCCTAAACAAAAAATCCAGTCATTGGTTTCCTGCTTAAAAGAAATGGGCTATGATACTTCCTTCTTCCATGGCGCACCGAATGGTTCTATGGGCTTTCTTGGTTTTGGAAATATTTTAGGATATGACCATTATTACGGGAAAACCGAATTTAATAATGATGCCGAATTTGACGGTGTATGGGGAATTTGGGATGAGCCGTTTTTACACTTCATGAAACAGACGCTGGATAAAAAGCAGAAACCGTTCTTCAGTACGATATTCACCGTTTCTTCGCATGAGCCTTATATTGTGCCGGAGAAGTATAAAGGTAAGTTTCCAAAAGGAAATGTTCCGATGCACCAATGTGTAGGCTATACCGATTATTCGTTTAAGAAATTCTTCGAGGAAGCCAAAAAACAGCCTTGGTTCAACAATACGATATTTATCATAACGGCGGATCACGGGAACCAGTCGCATTACGAAGAATATCAGAATGTTATCAACAGGACAGCGGCACCAATTCTTATCTACAAACCTGACGGAAGTTTAAAAGGTGTAGATAAAGCATTGGCACAGCAAATCGACATTTATCCGACAATTCTTGACATGGTGGGTTATGACAAACCTTTCAGAAGCTGGGGCAGAAGCTTGCTGGGCGATAAAAAAGTACAGCCATACACAATTAATTTCAACGGGAATTTGTATCAGTTCCAACGCGGAAATTATATTTGTACCTTTGATGGCAAGAAAATTGTAGGGTACTATAATAGCAATGATAAAGCTTTGGAGAAGAATTTAATCTCGAAGCCGAATAAAGAGATGCTCGCAACCGGTGAAGCCTGTAAAGCGTTCATTCAGGATTATTTTGAAAGAATCATTGATCAGAAACTATATTACACAAAGTAAGATATGAAAAAGAAAATAATAATTGTTGTCCTTTTAATTGTAATGGCCGGAGTAGGAAAGTATGTCTATGATATGCACATCAACCACAACTTTGAAACCATTACGGAAGGGAAAGTATATAAAAGCGGTGTAATTCCGCCGGATGAACTTGATGAGTACGTAAGCAAGTATCATATTAAAAGTATCGTCGATTTGCGTTTCCCGGGAACAGGCGATTTGAAAAATAACCCAGAAGTACCCGCTGAGCTTACCGCTGAAAAAGAAGCTATAGCTAA
>NZ_CAMLMK010000115.1 GCF_946481155.1 uncultured Flavobacterium sp. | reverse complement strand
GTTGATGCGAGCCGAAAAGCCCATGTAAAGGTTATTGAACAATTCCGCTTTAATGCCGCCGATAACTTCTATCCACGTTGCATTTAATCCGCTGAATTTCTCTCCTGAAATTACCGTAGTCTGCCCGTAATATGGATTTGTATTGTAAATCGTATAACTGTTTAATTCCTGTGAAAACGAACTGGCGCCAAAACGCATTCCGGCATAAATCATGTTTTCCATGTCCAGCCAGTTTTCGTAGGTATTGTAATCGAATCCGGCTTTAAAATAGCTTCCATTGGTAGTAAAATTTACCTGATCGTCATTTTTTGTTTTCTTCTCATTTCCGAATTCTCCTGCTATATAGATTTTTTTTGTCAGACGGTAATCCCCAACGACTTCAAAGCCCTGATAATCTTTATCGTAAATGTTTCTCGTTAACCGGTACAAATCCACGCCGACACGTACACCGTAACGCTCCACGCGGACTTCATTTACGGTATCTTTAGTTTTTTCCTGTGCGAAGGTTGATAATGAAACCAACACTAAAGCCAAATTAAAAATAGATTTTAATGTGTGTTTCATTTTCGTTTTGAATATTTGATTGCGTAACTTCTATATTTGAAATCCAAAGTGAGGCATCCCCATCGGTTAAAACAGGATTATTCTCATTTAACTGAAAAACGGTTTTAAAACCACAGGCTCTGGAGATGAAAATATCTGATCTTGTATAATTGAAAGTCAGCACATCCACATTGTCATTGGCAGTATCCGAATCTGAGCCATTCTGAATAAAGCTAAGGATGGTTTCGTCGGCACCGGGATTTAAAGGCACTTTAATTTTGCTCACCCCGGTATATGAAAAACCGGTTGAAGCTCCTGAAGCTGCAACACCCAGATTGGTAACCGTTTTCAGGGTGGTAGGATTCACGGAGTCATAAAACTCGATTACTACCTGCGGTGTTGTCGGCGTGCCTTCGGTACAGATATCGTCTTTCTCGCAACTCCAGAACGAATTAGCAAGTAAAAGGGCAATCGCGATTATTTTTAGTTTCTTCATTTATTTCTGAATTCTGAAATCTGATTTCTAACTTCTCTTCTCCAAAAGTACAACATTTTCCACATGATGCGTTTGCGGGAACATATCAACAGGACGCACGCGTGTTACTTTGTACATTTCATCCATCAAAGCCAAATCACGTGCCTGCGTTGCCGAATTACAGCTCACATACACTACTTTTTCAGGGGCAATGCTCAAGATTTGTTTCACTACGTCGGCATGCATTCCGTCACGCGGCGGATCGGTGATAATTACATCCGGATGGCCATGTGTTCTTATAAATTCATCATTGAAAACATTTTTCATGTCTCCTACGAAAAACTCACAATTGGTGATATTGTTGCGTTTGGCGTTTTCTTTTGCATCTGCAATTGCTTCAGGAACAGCTTCCACACCAATTACTTTCTTAGCTTTTTTGGAAACGAATTGCGCAATGGTTCCGGTTCCGGTATATAAATCGTATACAAGTTCTTCTCCTGTTAATCCTGCAAATTCTCTGGTGATGGAATATAATTCATACGCCTGCGCGGAATTCGTCTGATAGAAAGACTTCGCATTAATGCTGAATTTCAGCCCTTCCATTTCTTCCAGAATATAATCCCTTCCTTTGAAAAGAATAATATCCTGATCGTATAAAGTATCGTTAGCTTTCTGATTGATAACGTATTGTAAGGATGTAATCTCCGGGAAACGCTCCGCAAGGAAATTCATCATTAGTTCAATTCCTTTCTTATCATTTTCGAAGAACTGGATCAGTACCATAATTTCTCCGGTGGAAGCCGTACGGATCATAAGCGTTCTTAACAAACCTTCATGCGTTCTCGGATTGAAAAACGACAAATCATTTTCATTGGCAAATCGTCTGATCTCGTTACGGATATCATTCGAAGGATCCTGCTGTAAATGGCATTTGTTGATGTCAAGAATCTTATCCCACATTTTCGGAATATGGAAACCAACCGCATTTTTATTATCCAGTTCAAGATTACTGTCCACTTCTTCCTGCGTCATCCAGCGCGAACTCGAAAACCCGAATTCCATTTTATTTCTGTAGAAAAACTGCTCTTTCGAACCTAAAATCGGCTCAAATTCCGGTAATTCCACTTTTCCGATACGTTTTAAATGATTGTAAACTTCCTGGTTTTTATAGAATAACTGGCGCTCATATTTCATGTTCTGCCACTTGCAACCTCCGCAAACACCGAAATGCTCACAAATCGGCTCCGTACGATGCTCTGAAAACTCGTGGAATTTTATGGCCTTGCCTTCAAAATAAGACTTGCGTTTTTTGAATGTCTGAACGTCAACAACATCGCCAGGAACGACATTTGGTATAAATATAACCTGACCTTCCGGGGCTTTTGCCACCGATACGCCTTTTGCACCTGCATCAAGGACTTTTACGTTTTCGAATACGATTTTGTCTGTTTTTTTTCTTCCCATGGCGCAAAGATAATAATTAGTAGTTATGATTTTAGAATTAAGTGGAAAGGGAAAAGGGAAAAGGGAGAAGTGTACAAGAGCAGAAAATAGAAAATAGATAAGAGAGAAAAGAAAACTGCAGTCTTATTTGTATGCTGCCTATTAATTTTCGTAATTCGTATCTCATAACTCATAATTCATAATTCATTATGACCCACCTCGCCCTTTTACGCGGAATCAATGTTTCCGGACACAACATGATTAAGATGGAAGCTCTGAAGCAAATGCTAGAGAATCTCGGCTTTCAAAATGTTAGGACATACATTCAGTCGGGAAATGTTTTTGTGGATACTGATGAAGAAAATCCTTCCGCAGTAGGATTTCAAATCAAGCAGGAAATCTTCAGGACTTTTGGTCATGAAGTGCCTGTTGTAGTGATTGCGAAGAAAGATCTGGAAGATTGCTTTGCCAATAATGCTTATCTGAAAGAGAAAGAATTGGATACTAAAAAGCTATACGTTGCTTTTTTGTCCGCTGTGATGAAAAGGGACAGTATCAATGACTTAAAAATTAGCCAGTTTAAGCCTGACGAAGCTGCATTGGACGGAAGCAGGATTTATATCAAATACGCCGTTGGTGCCGGAAAGACACGACTTGATCAAAAATATATAGAGAAAAAACTAAATGTAACGGCGACCATCCGAAACTGGAATACCGTTACAAAATTACTTTCCATGTTTGACGAAAGTGCCGGCTAAATAGTTAGGCTTGGCTTCAGGATTGTTTAATGTTTTTATGAATGCAACGAGATCCCGGATTTCTTTTTCGGATAAATTCAGCTTGTCAGACGGAAGCGTTTGATGTTCCAATGAAATGCCAATTCCGGCGCCGCCACCACGGTTGTAAAAATCGATCACTTCTTCCAATGTCTGATAAACTCCATTGTGCATATACGGAAAGGTAATTGCACTGTTGCGTACGGTCAGTGTTTTAAACGCGTGTTTCTTTAAGGGCGCTTTTGTATAATTGTATTCGCCTAAATCGGGATCGATATGCGCATTTGCTATTGCCTTTTGCGACGGAACACCTAAAACTTCGCTTTCCACTTTATTGTACAAAGGCGGAACACTGCCGTTAAATAGTGGGAAGAAATGGCAGGTGGCGCATTTGGCTTTGCCCATATATAGATTAAAACCATTTTTCTCGTTGGAGGTCAGACTGGATTTTCCACGGAGGTAATTATCAAATTTTGAATCCAGTTTTGATAAGGATCGAACATAACTCGCTAACGATTTCAGAAGGTTTTGTTCGGTAATTTTAGCTTCCTTTGGAAATACTTTCCTGAATTCCGATTTGTATTTCGCGTTGTTTTTTACTTTTTCCAATGCATGAATAAAACTTCCGTGCATCTCGTCGCGGTTATTGATTACTGCTTTCGCCTGATCTTCAAGATAAGTTACGCGACCGTCCAGGAAAAGCGTGTTTTGGAAAGCAGAATTCAGGAGCGTAGGAGTATTTCTGGATAAATTTCCGTTTTCGACAGCTTTTGGTTTATGATCCGCATAACCTTGGGAAGGAATATGACACGTTGCACAGGAAATTTTATTATCACCGCTTAAAATCGGGTCAAAGAAAAGCTGTTCTCCTAATGCTACCTGATTTTTAGATGGTTTCCGATTGTAAAAGGGTGCAAAATAATCGACATTAAAAGCATCTTCCTCGAAAATATTTTGCTTGTCAAGGTCAATTGCACCTATAAAATCATTGCTTTTTATTTTTAATGCGGATTGTATTTTATGAATAGCATTTGAAATGGGAATACAGTGATTGACTATAAAATCAGCTCTGTCGAACGAATTGAAATCTTGATTTTCAGCAAGATAATTTTCGGCTTGACCGATAACGGTATTAAATTTTTCATCAGCTTTAAAAGATGAAATTACTTTGCTGATACTTTCTATTGTAGCAGTCGTTTCGGGTAAAGAATGAAAAGCGATGGGCGAATCAAAACCGGAAATCCCAAGGCTCATCAGTCGGACCATTTGCAGCTTTTGGGCTTCGAAAATATTGCTGTCGGTTAGCTGCAGATTTTGAATGTTGTTATTTAAGGATTGACTATAACCGTTCAGGATTCCGATTTGTTTTCTTAATTCCGTAACATCCGTTTCATCAGAAAACAAAAGTTCTTCTACCTTTTGAAACCCGGAAGCTTCTTCCAGTTTACGGCTTGTTTCATTGGTGTCATTTTCATCAATCGCGGCACCATTGAGGCTTTTTGCTGTTTCAGGAAAATAAAAAGTGATAAAGCTTTCGATTCTTTTATAAGCCAGCCGCGTTTCCCTGAATTTATTTTGAACTGCCTGCGTTTCAATTTTTCCATTAGCGAGAACATTCAATTCATTGACTTTTTTTGAGTAGTCAGCATAATCTTCAACAAGTTGTCGCTTGATTGTTTCTGTCGGAGAAAGCGTCTTATACTCTTTTTTCTGGCAAGAAATCGCAGTAACAGCGATTAACAGCAATACAATAGTTTTTTTCATTGATTCCTATAAATTAAAAATTAGGAATGCAGTTTTCCACATTCCTAATAGTTTAAATGAAGTAAAGTTATCTTGGTAAACCTTTGATTATAACCACTTGACTTCCTTGATTTTCGTTCGGACGTACTGAACCACCGTCAACACCTTTGAATAAGTCGGTTCTCCATGAATGTGGCTGGATAGATAACATAAATGTGTCCGGAACACCGATTGTTTCAGAAACGTCGATTAATGCACCGTATTCCCATGAACCGAAAGCAGAAGTTGCGCTTAAGAACTTGTTAGTAGGATCGGTACGTTTGTGATCTAATTCAAAAACCACTTTTAATGCTTTTGTTGCAATGTCGTACTGATAGATGTAAGCATCATGTGTCTCGTCACCATATCCGTTAGAATCTTCCTGGATGTAAACATAATTTTTGGTCACGCAGATGTTATCCGGATTTTGGAAAAGTTTTGCTTTGCCTGTTCGGTTATCTCCGTCAAGAATCAAGGTTAGCTGGCCACTTAGCGGACTGTTGGCATCCAACTCCAATTTATAAACGCGTCCGTATTTTGAGCGTGAATTGTCGGAGTTAACACCTGTATTGTTTTGTCCGGTTACATTAAAATAGATTTCTCTTTCTTTACCGGATTCTTTTCGGTAGTCGATGTCTTCCACACGTCCGAAAGTGATAGCGTTCAAAGTTTGTGCAGCTTGATTATTTTGTAAGCCAGTATTGGTTTTTGCATTGGCAATTTCAACGAATTGAACAGGGTAGGAGCCATTTTCTGTCATAGCTCTCTCATTCGTGATGTTGTCTGTACGCTTCATAACGTATACTTTACCATTGTTCAGGTCGCCGGTAGTAGATTTGTACATAACCAATTGTCCTCCATAAGTACCGGAATCGTCATCACCTAAAAGTACAATGGTCTGGTTTGAATAAGCTTCTTTTGCTAAAGGCACTGCGTTTTCAGCACACCATCTTCCAAATCCTAAAACAGGTCTTGACGTGCTGTTGTTTGCTTTGGTATCAAATGGCGTCAAGGCATGCACCTGTGATTCGCTGTCGCTTTCTCCTGCGGATAAAAATAGTGGTCCGAAGCCGTGTTTTTCCGGAGTAGCTAAAGTCGCGGAGCATAACCTAACTCCTGCACCGGTGGAATTCAGAATATATTCTCCTGCAACAGGTTTGAAATTTGCGTTTAGTTTGATTTTTGAGATAGCATAATTGTCCTCGTTGTTTACTAAAAAAGTAAATGTGCCGTCCGTGTTCTTATATAATCCGGAACCATCAGCAGAACCTCCAAAAACATAATCAGGAGTCTCAGTAAAATCATCTTCACTGGAAAATAAAGCAAATGTCTGAACAGAAGCAAATTCAGGTTTTGCGTTCATCAATACCGGAGTGTTGGAGTAATTTTTTAATTCGACAGGATTTGCTGAATCATTGTTTGAACCCTCATCAGAGTTACAGGCAATCAAAGCTATAAGCATTGACGAACCTAAAAGAACATTCGTAAGTTTCATCTTATTTGTTTTTTGTTAGACAAGGCAAACTTAGGTTGGCTGTGTTAGGAGAAGCTGTATTTTATATTCTCAAAACGTTATTATTTATCACAGGTTTCTGACTTTTTGTTAACTTGTGGCAAAACGAATGTTTTTAGTTTCTTTTGTTATATTTTTGAATTCCGGGTTTTGTGATTTTGTTATAAAAATCATAAAAAGAGGTGTAAAATGTTATGATTTTCAATTTGAATTGCTAACTTGCACGATACAAGCCCCATTAAAAAATAATAAAAACTACTAAAATAAATTATAATGCAAGTTGTAGATAAAATGAGTTCAGCAGAAGCGATTCAACTAGAGGAAAAGTTTGGTGCCCATAACTACCATCCGCTGCCAGTTGTTTTGAATAAAGGTGAAGGAGTATATGTTTGGGATGTGGAAGGAAAAAAATATTATGATTTTCTTTCTGCTTATTCTGCTGTAAATCAGGGTCATTGTCATCCTAAAATTGTGGGAGCAATGATCGAACAGGCAAAAACACTGACGTTAACTTCCCGTGCTTTTTATAATGATAAATTAGGTGTATATGAGCAATTTATGTCAAAGTATTTTGGATTTGACAAGATTTTGCCCATGAATACAGGAGCGGAAGCTGTAGAAACTGCTGTGAAATTATGCAGAAAATGGGCTTACGAAAAGAAAGGCATCAGCGAGAACGAAGCACAGATAATCGTTTGCGAAAATAATTTCCACGGAAGAACCACTACTATTATTTCGTTTTCTAACGATGAAAATGCACGTAAAAATTTCGGACCTTATACGGCAGGATTTATAAAAATTGCCTATGATGATATCGATGCTTTGGAAAAAGCAATTACTTCTTCACCAAACATTGCAGGATTCCTTGTAGAACCTATTCAGGGTGAAGCCGGGGTATATGTTCCGTCTGAAGGGTATTTGGCAAAAGCGAAAGCATTGTGTGAAAAGCATAACGTACTTTTTATTGCTGATGAGGTTCAGACAGGAATTGCGCGTACCGGAAAATTATTAGCCGTTCAGCATGAGAATGTGGTTCCGGATATTTTAATTTTAGGAAAAGCATTATCCGGTGGCGTTTATCCGGTATCGGCAGTATTGGCCAATGATGAGATAATGAATGTAATCAAGCCAGGTCAGCACGGATCTACTTTTGGTGGAAACCCGATTGCTGCAGCTGTTGCCATTGCCGCTTTAGAGGTTATCACCGATGAAAAACTTGCTGAAAATTCAGAAAAATTAGGGAAGCTTTTCCGTTCGGAGATTGGTAAATATATCGAGACTTCAAATGTAGCTACTTTAGTACGCGGAAAAGGGCTTTTAAATGCTATAGTAATTAACGATACAGAAGAAAGCGACACAGCTTGGAATATCTGTATTGCATTGCGTGACAACGGATTATTAGCGAAGCCGACACATGGAAACATCATTCGTTTTGCTCCGCCGCTAGTGATGAACGAAGAACAGCTTTTAGACTGTGTACGTATCATCAAAGAGACTTTACAACAGTTCGAAAAATAATAAATATCGAAATAAAAAAATCCGCTGAAAAGCGGATTTTTTTTTATTGACAGAATGCCTTATTGGCCTTTCTTCATATTCTCAATCATTTCCATATACTGTCCCTGAACTTCATCATATTTTCCTGTAACAAGAAGATAGATCAGATAGATAACAAAAATAGCGCTGATGATTAAACTGATCAGGTTTACTATTTTCCATGTGTTTAAGGAACCTGGTGCATAGATTTCCGGGCTTTCCGCTAAAAGTTTTTCATCTTTTTTTGCAAGGTAAAGTCCGATTCCGGATAATATCAATCCTAAGACTCCGTTTGTACAGCAACATCCGATATAGGACAATATTCCTAAAATCATCACTGTTTGTTCATTTGGTAATTTTTGTTTTGAAGCTAAATCGTTGAAG
>NZ_CAMLMK010000114.1 GCF_946481155.1 uncultured Flavobacterium sp. | reverse complement strand
AACGAATTCTGACCGAAGCTAAAGAAGTGCTGTTACATCCCGAAAAGTTTAAGGGGGACGGTACCTGGGGAAAAGTAGCGGAAGGTTTGCTGAGTCCGGTTCAGGTAAAATTCAACGAATTGAAAAGTACCAGAGCACCTTTTTCCATCTTTGGAGAAAACGAAATTGATGAACAGGCTAAGTTTCAGTTATATGATGCCTTGAAATTGCCAATATCGGTAAAAGGAGCCTTGATGCCGGACGCACATTCCGGTTACGGATTGCCAATAGGAGGCGTACTCGCAACAGATAATGCCGTAATTCCGTATGGAGTGGGAGTTGATATTGGCTGTAGAATGAGTTTGTCGATTTTCGATTTGCCGGCTTATTTTCTGAAAGGGAAAGACCATCAGTTACTGGCAATTTTAAAAGACAATACCAAATTCGGCATGACCGAAACCCATAAAATAAAAGCCGATCATGAAGTTTTTTACCGAAGGGAGTTTCAGGACATACCCATTGTAAAACAACTTTTAGATAAAGCGTATAAGCAATTGGGTTCGTCCGGTGGCGGAAATCATTTTGTGGAATTGGGCATCGTGAAATTAGAGAACCCGTTGCCGGAATGGAAGCTGGAAGCTAAAGAGTATATAGCAGTTTTATCGCATAGCGGATCCCGCGGATTGGGGGCTAATATCGCAAAACACTATACGTATCTGGCTACGAAACAATGTCCGTTGCCAAAGAATGTGCAGCATCTGGCTTGGCTCGATTTGAATACGCACGACGGTCAGGAATATTGGCTGGCTATGAATTTAGCGGGTGATTATGCCAAGGCGTGTCACGAAGACATTCATCGCCGAATCGCAAAAGCGCTAGGGAAACGGATTGTCGTTACCATCGAAAATCATCACAATTTTGCATGGAAAGAAATGGTTGAGGGTAAAGAGTGCATCGTTCACAGAAAAGGAGCTACGCCGGCAGGTAAAGGACAGTTGGGAATTATTCCCGGCTCGATGACGGCACCGGGATTTATTGTTATGGGGAAAGGTAATGAAGAAAGTATCAATTCAGCTTCACACGGAGCGGGCAGATTGTTTTCGAGAGCGAAATGCAAAGCTTCTTTTACGCAAAGTCAAATCAATAAAATTTTGGAAAATCATGATGTGAAGCTTATCGGCGGTAATATCGACGAAGCGCCAATGGCTTACAAAGACATCAATACAGTAATGAGTTTACAAACGGAATTGGTGGATGTTCTGGGGACATTTACCCCTAAGATTGTAAGAATGGATAAATAATTATGGAAAAAATAATTCAAATAACCTCTGGAAGGGGACCTGCGGAATGTACCTGGGTGGTTGCCCAAGTGCTGAAGAAAGTGCTGCAGGAGGCTGTGGCTTTGAATCTGAAAGCAACGGTGCTGCAACACGAAGCAGGTTCGGAAAACGGAACGGTGGAGTCGGCAATTATTCTGCTTGAAGGCAATACTGCGGCCGACTTTACAGTGTCCTGGATCGGGACAATTCAATGGATTGGAAAAAGCACTTTCAGGAAATTTCATAAGCGGAAGAATTGGTTTATCGGGATTTTTGAAATTGAGAAGTCAAAAGAAATGGTGTTTTCCGGAAAGGATATTCAGTATCAGGCGATGCGCAGTTCAGGAGCGGGCGGACAGCATGTAAATAAAGTGAGTTCTGCGATCAGGGCCACACATGTGCCTACCGGTTTGAGTGTTGTCAGTATGGATTCCCGTTCGCAACATCAGAATAAAAAACTGGCTACGGAACGTTTGCTGCAAAAACTGAAGGAAGAATCGGTTGTACAGCTAAAGAATCAGTTTCAGGCACAATGGACGAATCAGCTTCAGATTGAAAGAGGTAATCCGGTCCGGACATTTGAAGGTTCGGATTTTAAGAAACAAAAAGAAGAAAAGAAAATTAAAGCTGAACGACAGCGATTAAAAAGAGAATTACGAGATGACATCGCAACTGGATAAAGATTTTTTTCAAAAAATCACCACTAAAAAAATGCGATTGCATACGACCTCTTAAAAACAAATAAAAATCACGTATGAAATCAATAGATAAATACTTATTTCAGGCTTTGGATAATTACCCGTATAATTTGGAAGAAACGGTAGAATCATTGGATTACGCTTTGTCTTATGACGAGAAAAGTACCATGGCGTTATGCTTGTACGGACGGGTTTATTCCGAGCAATTACTCCGGTATGAACAAGCCAAAGGGTACTTTGAGCAGGCAATTGCAAATGATATCCACGCTTTGGAAGTCTATCCGTATTATATTCAAACCTTGTTGGTGAATGAAGATTTTGAGCAAGCGGAAAAATTGATAGCCTTCGCCTTAACCATCAAAGGAATCAATAAGGCAGAGATCTTATTGAAGACCGTATTGCTTTTGGAACGAAAAGGAGAAGTCAAAAAGGCGCATAAAACTTTAAAAGAAGTAAAGCTTTTATCTTTTTCCAATGACAATTCCTGGGAAATGGAAGAAATCGAAAAGCGGTTGAAGGCGAAAAGGGAATTGCTAGCGCCGAAGAAGAAAGCAAAGGTTAAAAAAGAAACCGGTTCAAAGTCTAAGAAAAAAGGAGACAAGAAAAAGTGACAAAAAGAGTGGCATTTGCCACTCTTTTTTATTTTAATCCTCTAGTAAAACATTCAAAATTGTAATCGCCGCTTCACTAATCTTAGTTCCCGGACCAAAAACCGCAACAGCACCAGCATCAAACAAATATTGGTAATCCTGAGCCGGAATCACTCCGCCTACAATCACCATAATGTCTTCACGGCCGTATTTTTTCAGTTCCTCAATTACTTGTGGAACTAAGGTTTTATGTCCGGCTGCGAGGGATGAAACGCCTAAGATATGCACGTCGTTTTCAACGGCTTGTTTGGCAGCCTCGGCCGGGGTTTGGAAAAGCGGACCAATGTCCACGTCGAAACCTACATCGGCATAACCGGTAGCGACTACTTTCGCGCCACGGTCATGGCCGTCCTGACCCATTTTTGCAATCATAATACGTGGTCGGCGTCCTTCTTTCTTTGCGAATTCGTCGGCCAATTGCTTTGCTTTTTCAAAGCTTTCGTCGTTTTTAATTTCTTTGCTGTACACGCCGCTAAATGATCTGATTTGTGCTTTATACCTTCCGAAAACGGCTTCCAGTGCATCGCTGATTTCGCCTAAAGTGGCTCTGTGGCGCGCTGCATCTACCGCTAAATCCAATAAGTTGCCTTCCTCACCTTTAGCACACGCGGATAGTTTTGCTAAACATTCCTGTACTTTTTGGGTGTCTCGGGTCGCTTTTATATGTTCCAGACGCTCAATCTGCTCTTTACGAACGGTTTGGTTGTCTACTTCTAAAATATGTAACGGGTCTTCTTTCTCTAATCGGTATTTGTTCACACCAACGATAATATCCTGCCCGCTGTCAATACGCGCCTGTTTACGTGCTGCCGCTTCTTCGATTCTAAGCTTGGGAATTCCTTCTTCGATCGCTTTGGTCATACCGCCCAATTCTTCCACTTCTTCGATTAATGCCCAGGCTTTTTGCGCAATTTCGTGGGTTAGGCTTTCCACGTAATAACTTCCTGCCCAAGGATCCACGGTTTTACAGATTTTTGTTTCTTCCTGCAAGAAGATCTGGGTGTTTCGGGCAATACGGGCTGAGAAATCGGTTGGTAAAGCAATCGCCTCGTCTAATGCGTTGGTATGTAAAGATTGTGTTCCTCCGAATGCCGCTGCTGCCGCTTCAATGGCTGTACGCGCCACATTATTGAACGGATCCTGCTCAGTCAAACTCCAGCCTGAAGTCTGGCAGTGTGTTCGTAAGGCTAATGATTTTTCATCTTTCGGGTTGAACTGTTTCAGCAATTTCGCCCAAAGCATACGTGCGGCTCTCATCTTGGCAATCTCCATGAAATGGTTCATTCCGATGGCCCAGAAAAAGGACAAACGCGGTGCGAAAGTATCCACGTCCATTCCGGCAGCTAATCCTGTTCGTATGTATTCCAATCCGTCTGCCAAAGTATAAGCTAATTCAATATCTGCTGTAGCTCCGGCTTCCTGCATGTGGTAGCCTGAAATGGAAATCGAATTGAACTTCGGCATTTTTTTGCTGGTATAGTCAAAAATATCGGCGATGATTTTCATGGAAGGCGTAGGAGGGTAGATGTAGGTATTACGCACCATAAACTCCTTTAAAATGTCATTTTGAATCGTACCCGAAAGCAGTTTTGCATCGACACCCTGTTCTTCGGCGGCAACGATGTAGAACGCCATAATAGGCAATACCGCACCGTTCATGGTCATGGAAACCGACATTTCGCCTAACGGGATCTGGTCGAACAATATTTTCATGTCTTCCACAGAATCGATGGCCACTCCGGCTTTTCCAACATCACCCACAACGCGCTCATGATCGGAATCATACCCTCGGTGCGTGGCTAAGTCGAAAGCTACGGATAATCCTTTTTGCCCGGCAGCCAAATTTCGGCGGTAGAACGCGTTACTTTCTGTTGCGGTAGAAAATCCTGCATATTGGCGCACGGTCCATGGTCGGCGAACGTACATTGTGGCATACGGCCCGCGTAAATTGGGTGCAAAGCCTGCTCCGAATTCCAGGTGTTCCAAGCCTTCCAAATCGGATTCGGAATAAGTTTGTTTTACCTCAATGCCTTCGGCGGTCAAAAAGTTATCTGCTTCCTGATTGGTGCTTTCTGCCTTTTCTAATTTTATATGTTGAATGTCTTTTCTCATTAGGTTTATGGCAATTATTTCGGATATTTTTTAGAACTACTTGCTGTATGAAAACAAGAAAGTACTTTAATTTGTTTTTTATCCTCTTCAATAATATAAAACAATAAAAAAGGAAATTTGTAAAGTTTTATTGCTCTGTAATTTTTATAACGTTTTTCAAAATACGGATTTAATTCAAGCTTACTGTAAGAGTCAATCAAAGAGGCAAAAAATTTAGTTGCTAGATGTGTATTAATTTCGGTATAATACTCTATTGCATTTTCAATTTCACTTTGAGCTCTTTTTGATACAATAATATTAAAAACCATATTTTTTCTTGATTTTTTCTAATGATTCATGTGATGTTATGTATTCACTTTCAGGTTCATTAGCTCTTTGCTCCAAGATGTTGATCTGTTCACTGGTTAAGGTGAAATTGTCTTCAGTTTTCGGAAGAATAATTACCTCTACTTCCTCGGCATTAAAATCATCCGGTAAAGTGATGTTTATCTGATGATTTTTTACGATAACGAATTGTCTTATAGCTTCCATATTTTTTTGTTTTTCAATAAAGTAAATATACGGTTACTTTATCACTTTTTTCTGCAAACTGCTATCTGCAAACTGCTTCCTATTTCTCCGTTTCCAATCGTTCCTGTTCCATTTTTTCCGCCAATCGTTTTTCGATGATTGGTGTTATCAACGTTTTTCTCGGATTGTTTTTTACGAAAGGGAACAATTCCAGATCGTGGCTCATGCGGTCTTCTTTGTTAGGATATTTGTTGGTTCCCAATAAGATTTCCTTTCCGCTGTCGAACAATTCCTGTTCTTTTTCGGCACTTTCCCTGATTTTTCGCTGGATGGTTCCTTCTATTAATTGTGTGATGAAACCGCCATTGGCTTCAATGTCTTTGAATAGCAACAAGGCTTTTTCAGCTAGTTGTTCTGTTATTGATTCGATGTAATATGCGCCATCAGCGGGATTGTTTACAATGTCAAAATAACTTTCATGCTTTAAAACCAGCAATTGGTTGCGCGAAATCCGGTCTCCAAACTCGTTGTCTTTATGGTAAAGGGCATCGTAAGCTAAATTCGAAACTCCATCGGCACCGCCTAAAATCGCACTCATGCATTCGGTTGTGGTACGAAGCATATTAACGTTGTAATCGTAAAGTGTTTTGTTACGTTTTGTTGGCGTTGCTAAGATATGACAACGGATTTCCGGATTGTATTCTTTGGCTAATGTGTTAAACAATAGGCGCAATGCTCTTAATTTGGCAATCTCAAAGAAATAATTTGTACCTACCGCAACCTGAACCGTAACTTCTTTGCTGAAATCATGAACGCGGTTGAAATATTCGTTGGCGTGAGCTAAAGTATAGGCAATTTGTTGTACCATATTAGCCCCGGCATTTTGGTATAAAGCGGAATTGATGCTTAAAAACTGAATGCTATTGCAGCTTTTCACTAAATTATTCAATGTAGCGAAATCACCTTCGACGTTCGAAAACAAATTACCATCTTTAGCGAATTGCCCGATAGGATCCACTAAAACGAAAATAGTCGCTGAATGTTTCGCAGCGATTTCGTCAATTTTCTTAATGAAGTCTTCCGATAAGAAATGCATGGCAATGTAAATCGGAGTTGTTTCTAACGGAAGTGATGTCAGCAATTTGTTGATGTCGGCCGATTCATTCTCAATAGTAAAACGAATACTTTCAGCGCCACGGGATAAGGTTTCCAAAGCTCTTGCAATGGATTTGTCAAGATCGTGCACGAAAATATCCTGTACTATTTTAAAATTAGCAGCTTGGGTATTGGCAGAAAATGATTTTATTTCCTCGTCAGCGTGGTAGAAAGGGCGGACTTTAATGCCTTCCGGACTTTCCCAGACTAATGTTTCGTTGTAATCGGCACCTTTCAGTTCATATTGAATCTGATTTTTCCATTGTTTGGAAGAAACACCTTCAAATTCAGTAAACAGCTTCTCGCTCATAGTGTGTTTTTTGAGTTATTCCGCGCCTTCATCAGGAGCTTCACCTTCAAATTCTATAATGTAAATGTCTTCGTTGTCGCGTTTCATATAGTATTTCTCGCGAGCGTATTTTTCTACCTGACCGGGATTTTTCAGTTTTTTGATATTCTCGTTATCTTTTTTGATTTCCTGTTGATAGTAGGTTTTATTGTCTTCGAGTTCTTCAATTTCCTTGTTCAGTACGCGATTTTCCAAATAGGAATAATTGTCTAAAAAAAGCATCCAAATTGTGAAAAAAAGTAATACCACAACGTATCGGTTTCCGAGGATTCTCAGAAAAGGAAATTTGGCTACTAAATTTTCGAATGCTTTTCTCATTTTATAAATGTACTGAAAATTAAGCTATTCGCTGATTGATTACGGCACGCACTACATCAATGGCTACCGTATTGTATTTATCGTTCGGGATGATGATATCCGCGAACGCTTTGGTAGGTTCAATGAATTGCTGATGCATCGGTTTCAGCGTATTCTGATAACGGTTCAATACTTCTTCCATATCACGGCCACGCTCGGCAATATCACGTTTTAAACGACGGATCAAGCGCTCATCCGAATCCGCGTGAACGAAAATCTTAACGTCAAACATATCACGTAATTCCGGGTTGGCAAGGATTAAGATTCCTTCCACAATCATTACTTTTCTTGGATGCGTCACAATGGTGTCGTCGGTCCTGTTGTGCGTCACAAAAGAATATACGGGTTGCTCAATGGTTTGTCCGGCTTTCAGATCTTTCAGATGCGTTACCAATAATTCGAAATCAATCGCTCTCGGATGATCAAAGTTAATTAAGGCACGTTCGTCGAAACTTAGGTTGTGGGTGGCTTTGTAATAAGAGTCCTGAGAAATGATTCCTACTTCCGTTTCCGGCAATTCGTTCATGATCTGATGAACGACTGTTGTTTTTCCACTTCCTGTTCCACCGGCAATTCCAATAATCAGCATAAAATTTTGTGTTAATTTATCTTGGCAAAAATAGGAATTTATCAATTCAAAAAACGATTATCGGGAAGTAATAAAAACAAAAAATCCCTTCTGAAAACAGAAAGGATTAATGTGTTTTATTTTTTAATAGCTTAAACTTTACAACAGCCGTCTAATTTTTCGTAGCCTTCCGCTGTGGCTTTGATATCATCAGCATCATAACCAAGATTGCTGATCGCCTTTTTGATGGCTTCTAAATTAGTTTTTTTGGAATTGTAAATTACTTCGATAGTCATTTTTTCAACGTTCAGTGTAACCATTTGCACGCCTTTTTCACGGATTAAACTTTTCTCGAATAATTGTCCGCAGGTCTCACATTCTTTACAATGATTGCAGGTGATGGTGGTTTTGATTATTGCTTTCTGTGTTTTCTTAACTTCTTGGGCGAACGTTGCATTGGAAGCTGATAATAGTAAAACGAATACGGTTATGAATTTTATAAGTGATTTCATGATTTTTTAAATTGATTCGACAAATATACAATTCTTTAGCAGGATTGCTGCGTGATCCTGAGTTGGGTTTGATGCTAAATAAATCCCTTTAAGGTTATTGCAAAATCTTGGTCTTTTTTGTTTAAATGAATTTTCAAGCTCATGGCAGGATTATTTCATGATCCTGAGTTGGGTTTGATGCTAAATAAATCCCTTTAAGGTTATTGCAAAATCTTGGTCTTTTTTGGTTGAATGAATTTTCAAGCTCA
>NZ_CAMLMK010000113.1 GCF_946481155.1 uncultured Flavobacterium sp. | reverse complement strand
ATCGAAAAGGTGGAAGTCATTACCAATCCATCGGCGGCTTATGAAGCGCAAGGTGGCGCGGGTATCATTAATATTATCCTGAAGAAAAACAGCATGCAGGGCTTTAATGGTTCCTTACAGGCTAGTTTAGGTAATCCTACTAACCATAGTTTTAATGCCAATCTTAGTTATAAAACCGAAAAGGTAAATCTCTTTTCAAACATCGGATACCGTAAGTTTGACATATTTGCCTCCAACACACAATTCCAGCGTCATGACAACAATGGTGCAACGACAATCCTGAACCAGCACGACGAAATCGGCCGACATAACAATACTTATAATATATATGTTGGTGGTGATTATTACATCAATGCTAAGAATACGCTAACCGGTAGTTATTATCATGACAAAAGCAATAACAATTATGATACAAAGTTCCGGTACGATTACTCCAATGCTGCCAATGTAACTGACAGTCTTATTGCCAGATCCGAAACATACAGGGAGCCTAAAATTTACAATGCACTGGAACTGAACTATGTAAAAACTTTCGATAAGAAAGACAAGAAATGGACCACCAGTCTGCAATACGATTTTTGGAACGATGATGAAAATCAATACATCAGCCAGCAGAAAACTTATCCGTACGAACCGGAAGTTTCTAACCTTTACACCAGGGACATTGAAAGCAGTAATGATATTTTCATAAAATCCGATTATGTAAATCCGATCAACGAAAAATCAAGGATTGAAATGGGTATCCGTAGTGATTTGCGTGCCATTCGCAGTGATTACCGTACGATTTTGGACGATGTTGTACAGGAGCAATATACCAACAAGCTGAAATATGACGAAAATCTGTACAGCGCTTATGTCCAGTTTGGAAGCAAAATCAATAAGTTCAATTACCTGCTTGGGTTGCGTTCGGAGTTATCGGATATCAATATTGCCGACACCAAAAATACATTCAGTAAGCATAAAAATTACATCAATTTATTTCCGACGGTACATTTGGTATACAACCTAAGTGAAAAGACGGATTTACAATTAAGCTACAGTAAACGTATCAACCGGCCAAGGTTCTGGCAGCTGAATCCTTTCGGCGGACTTTCAGATTTACGTTATATCACCACAGGTAATCCTGATTTAGACCCGATGTTTACCAATTCTTATGAATTCACGGTATTGACGAAAGTTGGAAAATTGAGTATCAACCCTTCAATTTACTATAAGCATACCACAAATTATTTCGAGTTTATCCTTAACAGAACAGAGGAAAATTATTTCGTGCGGACTCCGGTAAATTTGGATACTGAAAACCGTTACGGACTGGAAGTTGCCACAAGCTACAATCCAATAAACTGGTTACGTCTGTCACTTGATTTCAATTACTATAAGTTTGATCAGCAGGGAAGTTATCAAAATGTGGACTATAAAGTGGAAGATCAAACATGGTTTACCAATTTCCGTTCTGTGGTGAAGTTTCCGAAAATCATTTCGGGAGAATTCAGTTTCAGATACCGTGGCGAGAACCGTGGAGTGCAATCAGTTACTAAAGCGCAGTACAATTCAAATATCGGTATAAGCAAAGACTTTTTTGAAGACAAGATGTCGGTATCGCTTAACGTGAATAACCTGTTCAATTCTCAAATCACAAAACAGGAGACAACAACGGATTCCTACCACCTTGAATCGGAATTCAAAAGCCAGGGACGATATGTGAACCTGACGGTTATTTACAGATTCAACCGTAAAAAGGATCAGGCAGACCGATTACCGGACGCTGAGAATTAAGACAGGAATTTTAAAAAAATAAGTGCGAAGGAGCGTGTGGTATTCACTACATGCTCCTTTTCGTTTCTTTATCAATACTTTAACACTTATTACGGTTTTACCGTACCTAACTTCTTTTCAGTAGATATAAATTTACACTACCTCAAATAATTTTTAGTGCTGGTAAGACGCTATCAACATTTAGGAGATTAGAAACCTTTGAACTTTTAATTTTATAAAGAGTAATCTTCTTAATTTTTTTAGAGTCAACTAAGCAAATCGATCCTTCAATATCCGATTAAAAGTAAGAAAAAAGTCATTTATCGGATTTATCAGTTTTTTTATAGGTTTTATATAAGAAAAAACTTCTTTTTTATTTCAAATGTCTAATTTTACTTACAACTAAAATACTGGTTAACAAGTGGTTAATTGACAAAAACCTGTATATTTAGAATTAGTAAACCTAAATTTTAATTGCATGGAAAGAAAAATTACTTTTTGGTTACTGGCTTTACTTTTTGCTGTCGGCACAAATTCCTATTCAAATATAGGACATGACAAAAAAAGTACTATGAACTTAAACAGAGATATTATTTCTCTTGACAACCCTAAATCTTCCCCTTCATCGGACCTAATTGGTTACATTTCGGTTCAGACAATTGTACCAACATTAGAAGTAATCCAGCCCACCTGCGCTCACCCGGTAGGAATGATTACAGTTACCTCTCCCACAGGCAGTGGCTATGAGTACAGCATCAACAATTCACCCTTTCAGACGAACCCCGTATTCTCAGAACTTGTACCTGCTATCTATTGCATTAGAGTAAAAGACACTCAAGGCACTTTATATGAGACCGTATGTGCAGAAATCATCAAAATCATAAGACCTAAAACACCGGCGGTACTTGTAAACCAGCCCAACTGCGGGACTGCAACCGGTACCATCGTAGTCACCGATCCGATAGGCAGCCAGTATACTTATAGTGTCAATGGCGTTGACTATCAAAGCAGTCCGGTATTCAGTGGTCTTACAGCTAACAGTTATGAAGTAACCGTTAAAAACGAACATGACTGTATTTCCAAATTTACATTGGCGACTGTCAACCAGCCTCCCAAAAATTGTACTTCGGCAGGAATATTCCATACTTCGGTAAGCTGTCGCAACTACCAGGATGATCCCGGAGGCCAATTAATAGACCAGTTATGCTACCGAACCCGATCCGGAAGCGTGACCAATGTTACTCCTGGGAAATTCTACTACTATACTTTTTTAACAGCACCATCAGAAAACTTTTGTGTGGATATCCTACAGACAAAATCAAGTAATGAACTGGCATTCTTCACAATTCATCAAGAGAATCAAGTTACGTTATATGATGCAGATTGTGATAACGCAGCCGATGGAACACAAATTTCAATAGGACAAGGAAGAATATGCATTAGCGATGCTGTTCCAGGTGCACAATATGTATTAGTAGTCAAATATGATTCAAAATCGCTAATCGGGTCGACTCACACCGGGTCTGCTCCGATAGTCCAATATATTTTTGAAAGCAGCATTGACGGTATACCACTGCCGAACAGTACCGCGAGCATCCTTATGATGCCAAATTGCGCAAGCAAACTTGAAAACAGTTCATCAGACGCTTTACAGGTAACTTTGGCGCCTAATCCAGCCTCAGGGGAATTTGTACTGCATCTGGGATCCGTGAGCAAAGAAAATATCACTATAAACATCACCGATATCAATGGAAGAGCTATGAAACAGCTGCAAGCTGATTATTCAGAAAATATTCGGTTAGGAAGCGAACTAAGTGCAGGATTGTATTTCATTGAAGTTATTCAGGGCGAAAAACATACAGTGATAAGAGCGTTAAAGTTATAAATCACTTCAAACTATAAAAAAGGCAATAAGCAATTTATTGCCTTTTTTACTTAAATATATAGAAATCAGAAAAAGTAGGTTTATCGGATTTATACGTTTTTAATAGTTTTTTCCTATTAAAATATTGTCCTGCCCATATTTAATATCTATTTTTACTTTACAATTAAAATGTTGATTAGCGTATCCTAAAAAAAGGTTTAATGGATCAAAACCATTTATTTAAGAAGTACTAAACTAAATTTTAATTGCATGAAAGCAACATTTACTCCGTGGTTACTGGCATCGTTTTGTTTTGCCTGTGACATCCAAGCGCAATCACTTCCCGTACCAACAGTTACTATAATTCATCCTACTTGTACCGTACTGACAGGATCGATTACCGTTACTTCGCCCACGGGACCCAATTTCGCCTACAGCCTTAACAACTCGGCTTTTCAAAGCAATCCAGTCTTCTCAGATCTTTACCCCTATTCTATCTATTGCATTAGAGTAAAAGACAATAACGGTACTTACTATGAGCCTGTATGTGTAGAATTAATCAAACCTTTACGGCCCAGAACTCCGTCCGTCATAACAAGCCAACCGGATTGTGGTGATGTCAGCGGTGCAATATTTGTGATGCATCCTCTGGGAAATGAATACGTTTACAGCATAAATAATACTGACTATCAATCTAGTACAACATTCAATAATGTTCCTCCCGGTCAGTATTTTGTATCGGTTAAAAATGTAAACCTTGGCTGCAGCTCCAAAAAATCGGAAGTATATATCTACGATCCTCCTAATGATTGTCATCCCGCCGGAATATTCCATACCTCTGTAAGCTGTTCCGATTATGAAGATGATCCGTATGGTCAGTTAATAGAACAATTCTGTTACAGAAGCCGGGCGGGAAAGGTCACTAATGCTACGCCGGGCAAATTCTTTTATTTTACTCTTCTGGCAGCACCATCAGAAAACTTCTGTGTGGATATCCTTCAGACAAAATCAAATAATGAGCTGGCATTATTCAGCATACATCAGGGTAATCAGGTTACGTTATACGATGCAGATTGTTCCAAAGTTGCTACAGGAACCCAGGTTTCCTTAGGGCAAGGAAGAATATGTATAGACGATGCCATTCCGGGTGCACAATATGTACTGTCGGTTAAATACGATTCCAAATCGGTAATAGGGTCAACTTTTACAGGCTCACCTCCAACGTATCAATATATTTTTGAAAGTAAAATCCAAGACACAACGGTATCAAACAGCGTTGCGACCATCAATATGGTGCCCAATTGCTCCAGCAGAATTGATGAGGTACCAGCAATGGATATGAAAGTAACTTTGGCACCAAATCCTTCCTCAAGTACATTTGAATTGCATATAGGATCGTTAAGCAAAGAAAACATTACAATAAATATAACCGATGCAAATGGAAGACGGCTTAAGCAGCTGCAATCCGAATATTCTGAAAACATTAGGCTGGGAAACGAATTAAGCGCAGGATTGTATTTCATTGAAGTCATCCAGGGCGAACAACGTACACTGCTGCGGGCATTAAGGATGTAAATCGCTTTAATGTTAAAGAAGGCAATAAATTTAGAAATTATTGCCTTTTTTTATGGAAGCAGAAATTAAAAAAACTGGAAAATCTAATTCTTAAAAAAATCTTAATAAAAGTAAGAAAAAAGTGCGTTTATCGGATTAATAAGTTCTTCATAGTTTTTTTATAGGAAAAACCCCTATTACTGTGTAAAATATATAATTTTACTGACAATTAAAATACTGGTTAACAATATTCTAGAAAAAAAGGTTTAAATGGATTAAGACCCTTCAAGGAATAGTATAACTAATTTTAATTGTATGAAATCAAAGATTACCCTGTGGTTACTGGCATTCCTACTTTTTGCCGGTACTGTAAGTTCTTATTCCAATGCTGTGAAAAATGACAAAAAAAAGACCATAGCTGCAGATAATGGAACAATTCAATGCAACACTGAAGATCCCGTCCCTTTAACATCAAGTCTGTTTGATAACTTAACTACAAGTTCTTCAACAAGTGGTTTATGTGTATTGGGCTGTGGAATTTCAAATGTTTCCAGATTAATCGACACCAATTTAACCAACTACGCGACAGCAACAACTACTATCGGCGTTGGAGTCACACATCGGTTAAGAGCAACGGATACCAATGACATCTTCGCAACCGGGACTTTTGCAGGTTTCAGGATTGCTCCCAATGGAGGAATTCTTTCCGTAGATTTATTGAACAATATTTCAATAAGGACCTACCAAGGTGGTGTTCTAAAGGAAACGGTTACAGGAAGTTCGTTAATAAGTTTAAGTTTGTTAGCCAATCCGGGTAATTATATCTTAGGATTTAATACCATACAATCTTTTGATTCCATTGAAATTTCTATCAATAGTCTGGCAGGTGTATCAACTTCCACAAATATTTACTATCCGGTTATCAGAAGTTATTGTGCCGGGGCGGATTTGGCCTGTAATACTCCCACCGCTTTCAATCTCCCTTTGTTCCCTGCAGCAATTCAGAACGGACATACCGGAGTATCAGGAATTAGCGTAGGAAGTATAATTGCTCCGGAGAATGCAATATCATCAGGCAGCAGCGATTATGCCGGTCTGAATCTGATTGCCGGTGTTGCCGGATCTGTAAGCCTGGCGATTAGCGATCAGGTAACCGACTATCCTGCAGGAACCTATACGGGCTTTGAAATTGAAAATGTAAACCTGGCAAGTCTCACGGCATTAAGTAACGTACAAATAAAAACCTATCTCAACGGAGTTGCCCGACAACAGTTTTCCGGCACTAATTTGCTGGTTAATGGTACGCTGCTCAACGCTACGGGACGTTATAAGTTAGGGTTTGTATCCACACTCTCTTTTGACGAAGTGCAAATATCTATAAACCAAACGGTTGGAGTCAATCTTGGTCTGACTAAAGTCTACAGCGCCATTTTCCAAAAGTTCTGCGCGGGCCCTCCCTTACCTTGTAATACACCAACTGCAATCAATGCTCCGGCCTATCCCGTATTTATCAACGGAGTAAGAACCGGCATTGATGGTATAGCCTGCGTGCTTTGTTCCGTAAGCAATACAGAAAATCTAATCGATTCCAACCTGACAAACCATGCAAATATCGATTTGACAACAAGCGTGGGAACCAGTGGGAAAATCTCCGTAAAAGACCAACTCACAGATTATCCAGTCGGTACTTTCGCCGGTTTTGATATCGAAAGCGTCGGCTTACTGAACGCGAATGTCTTCGATGCTATCCGGGTGACAACCTATTTAAACGGCGTCCAGCAGGAAACTAAATCCGGATATGGGCCATTAATTTCTGTCAATACCAGTTTATTGATTGGCAAAGAAAGACAAACAATAGGATTTGTAGGCACTTTACCTTTTGATGAGGCCCAAATTACACTGACGAACCTGGCGAATGTTATTTTAGGAACCGTAAAAGTACATAACGCTTACTTGGAAAAATTTTGTCCGGCGGTGGTAGAATGTAATCAGACTTATGCCTTAACAAATCCGGCTTTTCCAGTGATTGCGAAATCTGGACTAAGCGGCCTGGCCTGCGCAGCCTGTGCTGTAAATAATACCAATAATGTTTTAACGGCAAATACTTCAGATTATGCAAATATCACCTTGACGGCAAGTACACTGGTGTCAGGATCCATTGCAGTCGCCGATCAGTTATTCACATATCCTTCCGGTACTATTGCCGGATTTACTATCAAGGATATCAATAACTTAATTGAGCTTGATTTATTTCAGACTTTAACTATTTCAACCTATAACAACGGACAGTTTAGAGAAGCAAGAACGGGCGCGCAATTGCTTAGCCTTTCGCTCCTTACGCCGATATTTGGAAGCGGTCCGGGATTTTACAATGTGGGATTTAAAGCTACTTTGCCTTTTGATGAGATACAGATCAGAGTGGGCTCACTTGCAAGTGTAATCAGCAATGTAAATGTCTATGGTGCTTTTGTAAATACGAAAGACAGCGATGATGGCGGAGGACCGTTATATTGTATAGCATCTGATTTAAGTATTGTTAAAACTGTCAGTAATGCTAATCCTCCCGTAGGTTCCAATGTGACATTTACTATAGTGGCTTCGAATGGAGGTCCAAGAGATGCTGACGGCGTAGTTGTAAACGACATTCTGCCAAGCGGATATACATACATAAGTTCAACCGTCTCGACAGGCAGCTACAATAATGTCACGGGAGTATGGACAATCGGTAATCTGAATAATGGTGCCAATGCGACTTTGACAATCACAGCTACAGTAAATGCTATTGGTTCTTACGCTAATACGGCGACTATAACCGGAAACCAGCCTGATCCAAATCTCAGCAATAACACTTCCACATCCACGCCTACACCGGTTAATGTGATTATCGCTCAGGATGACATAATTAACGGCGGAAACGGAACAACAGGCAATCCGAATGCAGGCAATGTGCTGAATAATAACGGAAATGGACCCGATACTATAAACGGAAACAACGTTACCATCTCACAAGTTAATCTTACAGTTACTACTCCCGCGACACCAATAGGAAACAATCCTGTTCCGGTAATTAGTCCGTCAACAGGTCAGGTTTCTGTGCCTCCGGGAACGCCTGCCGGCACTTATACGCTGGTATACCAGATTTGCGAAAAACTAAATCCGACAAATTGTGATTCGGCCACCGTTACCGTGACAGTTAGTCCTCCGGCAATTATCGCTCAGGATGATACTATTAACGGCGGAAACGGAACAACAGGCAATCCGAATGCAGGTAATGTGTTGAACAACAACGGAAATGGACCTGATACCTTAAACGGAAATAGCGTTGCCATCTCACAAGTCAACCTTACAGTCATCACTCCTGCGACACCAAT
>NZ_CAMLMK010000112.1 GCF_946481155.1 uncultured Flavobacterium sp. | reverse complement strand
CTACAGCAGGCGCGGCGGGAGATATTATTGGTGCATTGCAGACATTGCCGGGAGCACAGATTGTGGGCGAAAGCGGAAGATTATTTGTTCGCGGAGGTGAGTCGGATGAGACGCAAACCTATGTTGACGGAATTCGCGTGGCACAGCCTTATGGCGCGACGGCTAATAACTTGCCGACAAGAGGGCGTTTTTCTCCTTTTTTGTTTAGCGGAATGACATTTTCAACTGGAGGTTATTCTGCAGAATTTGGGGATGCTTTGTCAAGTGTTTTATTGCTGAATACCATCAGCGAACCAGAGAATGAGCAAACCGATTTATCTTTTATGACCGTAGGTTTAGGTTTGGGCAATACACAGAAATGGAAGAAAAGCTCCGTAAGTGTTAATATGGCATATATCAACCTGGCACCATATCAGGAAGTCGTGAAACAGGATGTGGACTGGAATAAACCGTATCAGTCATTATCAGGAGAAACGGTTTTCCGCCGTCATTTTGAGAATGGGTTGTTTAAACTGTATGCTGCGTTTGATTATGCTACTTTCGATCTGAATCAGAAAGATGTAAATTCGCCAACACCCATCCGAATTGATACCCAGAACAATAACTTCTACCTGAATTCATCATACAAAGGAACTTTCGGTTCTGGATGGGGGATTCAGACGGGAATCAGTTTCGGATTCGGACAAAATAAAATTGGCATCGATGTAAATGATCTTTATAACAGGGAAAATGCATCGCACCTGAAGCTGAAGCTGACGAAAAGATACTCGGATCGCTTTAACCTGACTTTCGGAGGAGATTATTTCATAACTGATTTTGATGAAACCTATACGGATTATTCCATGGGCGATTTCAGTGCAGGCTACCGCAACAATGTTGGGGCCGTATATGCAGAGACAGATATTTTCTTCTCAAGGAAACTGGCTGCTAAAGTTGGTTTAAGAGCTATGAACAGCGATTTACTTGATGAAACTACGGTTGACCCGAGGATTTCATTGGCATACAAAACGAGCCAGAACGGACAAGTGTCTTTAGCTTACGGAGATTTTCATCAGAACCCAAAACAGGATTATCTTAAATATACTTCTGATTTCGAATATGAAAAAACATCGCATTATATCCTGAATTACTTGTATTCTCACAACAGAAGGACTTTGCGTACTGAGGTTTTCTTAAAAGATTATTCGAACCTGGTAAAATATGATACAGAAACTCCAATGTATTATAGCGACTATAACAATAAAGGGTATGGTTACGCTAAAGGACTGGATATATTTTGGAGAGACAGCCGTTCGATTAAGAACATGGATTACTGGGTTTCGTACTCGTACATTGACAGCAAGCGTGATTACAGAAATTACGAGTCGAAAGTGACTCCGGGATTTGTGGCAAATCATACGTTATCAGTAGTTGGGAAATATTGGGTGGAAGACTGGAAGTCGCAGATCAGTGCCACCAACAGTTTTGCTACAGGAAGACCTTATGACAATCCAAATGAGTCGGCGTTCATGAATGGAAAGACGAGAAGCTACAACAGTTTAAGTTTGAGCTGGGCCTATTTGCTGTCACAACAAAAGATTTTGTATTTTTCAGTATCGAATGTGTTGGGGAATAAGAATGTTTTCGGATATCAATATGCTAACAATGCGGATATCAACGGACAGTTCCAGCGTCAGGCCATTACGCAGCCGGCCGACAGATTCTTTTTCATCGGATTCTTCTGGACGATTAGTAAGGATAAGAGCAAGAACCAGCTGGATAACTTGTAGTCGAAGGTCGAAAGTCAGAAAGTCGAAAGAAAAAAATGCCAGCTCAAAGAAAAATGAGTATAGAAAACAGACTTTTGACTTGCGACTTTTCAACTTTAAGACTTCGCTTAACGGTTCATCCTCAAAATTCGACAGTTCGGTAAGTATAAATTTAACAGGTGTAAAAACCGCTATATATTTGAACTATAAATTAAAGGTTTCAATCATTTATCATCCGTTACAATTTTAAAAATCAAAAACAATAACAAACTAATTTTAAAACAAGAAATTATGACACGAATTATCACAGCATTAGTATTATTTATGTGCAATCTTATATTTGCACAGGCACCAACGCAGTATCAGCAGGGAATGGGGAAAGCCTTGGGCTTATGGAAAGAAGGAAAATCAACGGAAGCAACAGCAATTTTTGAGCGTATTGCTTCAGTGGAAAAAACAAACTGGTTGCCAAATTACTACGTAGCACTTATCAATACTATTGAAGTTTTCAAATCTCAGGACAAAACAAAAGCGCCGGCATTGTTGGAAAAAGCACAGATAGCTTTAGACGATGCAACAGCTGTTAGCCCGAACAACGCAGAATTAATGGTGGTACAAGCTTTAATTTATACCGCCTGGATTGTTCAGGATCCGATGACCAACGGAATGAAATATTCAAGCAAAACCATGGAGCAGTACTACAAAGCACAGGCAATTGCACCGGAAAATCCAAGAGTGGTGTTCTCTAAAGCGGAATTTGAAATCGGAGGAGCAAAATACTGGGGAACAGATACAAAACCAATGTGTGCGGAAATCGAGCGTTCGCTAGGCTTATTCGCTAAATTCAAACCGGAAACTCCTTTTCATCCAAGCTGGGGCGCAGACAGAGCAAAAGAAGTGTTGGCGACTTGCGGGAAATAAGGAAGCAGAAGACAGAAGATAGAAGGCAGAGTCTATCTTAAATAACAATAAAATCCGCAATAATCCGCGTTCTTAAAAGACGGAAGACATAAATCATAAAATCAAACAAAAATGGAAACTCAAAATAACAGAAACAAACTGGCCGGTGCAATATTCGTAGGCTGCATGTTTATCGGAATCGGATTAGGAATGTATTTCCACCAAATGACAGTAGGCATTATGATTGGCATGGGAGTTGGTTTTATAGCTTCCGCCTTTGCCAGAGCGAAATTTTAATTTTCTTACAACTGTATAATGAATAAATATCTGAAACATTTTCTGCGATCGGTAGCCATTGGATTGGGCGTTTTTATAGTGCTTGTCTTTATCGGCTGGATAACAGGTACGGAGGTCGAACTGAATCGCCGATTGTTGATGCATTTACAATTCACCTTGCTGTATTCGGTTTGTTTGTATATGGCAAATGCAGTAGTATTTATTCTCTTGGATAAGATTTTTGCAGACGACCGGTTTAATGTCCGCAGAATACTAATTGGGTTTGGAAGTTCTTTTGTCATGTCCGTTTTAGTGATATTCTTACTTCGGATTTTTGAAGAAGTAGTCATTAATAAACTCACCTTCAGCGAGTTTTTAGCCAATGAACATGCAGGGAATTACCTGGTGGCGATTATCATTACGTTCATAATTACGCTTTTAGCTCATGGAATTTACTTCTATCGTAGTTACCAGGAAAATAGGATAAAGCAGCATAAGATCATTGCAGGAACCGCTTCGGCGAAGTTCGAGAGCCTGAAAAACCAGATTGACCCGCATTTCCTGTTTAACAGTCTGAACGTACTAAGCTCGCTGATTGAAGAAAACCCGGAAAGCGCCCAGAAATTCACCTCCTCACTATCGAAAATTTATAGGTATGTTTTGGAGCAAAGGGATAAGGAATTGGTAAACATTGAAGAAGAACTGGCTTTTGCCAAAACCTATATGAATCTGCTGAAGATGCGTTTTGAGAACAGTATTTTCTATGAATTACCAGAGAAAGTGAACAACCCGGAAGCCAAAGTAGTGCCGCTGTCACTGCAGTTATTACTGGAAAATACGGTGAAGCACAATGTGGTAAGCGAGAAGAAACCTTTACGCATACGGATTTTTGAGCAGAACAATTGTTTAATAGTTCAGAACGATCTTCAGAAGAAAGAAGTGCTGAAAGACAGACAGGGCGTCGGACTGCAGAACATCATAAGCCGGTACGCCATTTTATCCGACAGGAAAGTAAGAATTACGCAAAGCGAAAAAGAATTTACGGTAGAATTACCTTTATTGACAAAACAAGTAGGCATCATGGAAGCAACATACGACCCTAGTTCTGAGAATACTTATTACAGAGCAAAAAAGCGTGTAGAAGCCATTCGCGGATTTTACGGAAGTTTAATATCTTACTGCGTGGTGATTCCGTTACTGATATTTATCAACCTGCAGCTTTCCTCGAAATTCCAGTGGTTCTGGTTCCCAATGACCGGCTGGGGAATCGGACTGATTATTCACGGTTTCAGTGTGTTTGGCTTCGGTTCACGATGGGAAGAACGTAAAATAAGAGACATCTTAAACAAAGGCAATGAAAAGCAAAACTGGAAATAATATGGAAGTAAATACAAATTATCAGCAGGCAGAATTAGAACAAATAGCCAGGAAAAGGGTTCGAAAGATCAAAAGGTTTTTTAATCATTTGCTAATTTATTTGATCGGGGTAATAGTTTACGTTTTAAGAGAATATTTTGATGCGCCGTTTCATTTTCCGCCGTTGGATTCTATCAATCAATTCTTTATGCTGATCTGGACATTCATCATTGCGGCACAGGGACTTGAGGTTTTTACAAAAGAAGTGGTACTTGGGAAAGAATGGGAGAAAAGACAAATGCAAAAGATTATCGAATCGGAATCGAATACTCAAAACTAAAATAGTCATGGAAAGAAATTTTAAAGAAGAAGAAGAGTGCTATAACTTAGCCAAGAAAAGAGTAGAAGGCGTAAAGGGTTTTTACGGAAACCTGATTGCATATATCATTGTGAATATTTTCCTGATGATTATCAACTTAACAACATCACCGGACGATATATGGTTCTATTGGCCGATGATTGGTTGGGGAATCGGAGTGATTTTCCACGGATTGCGTGTTTTTAATTACATGCCATTCTTAGGAAGCGACTGGGAAGCGCGTAAGATGAAACAATTTATGGAAGAAGAAGAACGACGCAGAAACGAATTTAAATAAGGACTTTATGGAAAATTTTAATAATAACTTCGATGAGCGTTACGAAGATGCTCAAAAAAGAGTGCAGCGATTAAAAGGATTTTACACTCATTTAATGGCTTATTTGCTGGTGAACATTCTGATTGTGGTCCTAAATATCAGTAATCTGAAACCGGGCGAGAGTTACTTTCAGTTTGAAAACTTTTTTACGGCTTTCTTTTGGGGAATCGGTTTGTTGGCACACGGCGTCAGCGTTTTCGGTCACCACCTGATCTTCGGAAAGGGCTGGGAAGAGCGTAAGATAAAAGAATACATGGATCAGGACAAACACGAGAAATGGGAGTGAAAGTAGTCCACAGTTTTCAGGGATCAGAATGCAGGGATTTTAATTAAAAGTAAGAATTTTAGCTTTAAAACAGTCAATAAACTTAGTAACTTAGCCACTTAGTAACTCAGCAACTCTCATAATGAAAAAATACCTGCCGATAATTTTTATCCTGTCCCTTGTAAAATTAGCCGTTCATCTTGTAGCCAACCGGAATTACGGTTTTCACCGGGACGAATTGCTGCATTTATCCGTAAGCGAGCATTTGGCCTGGGGTTATATGGAATTCCCGCCGTTTATTGCAGTTGTTGGGAAGATAGCACATTTTATTTTCGGGTATTCGCTTTCGGGGGTTCGTTTGTTTCCGACGTTGGCCGGAGTTGCGATTCTGGTACTTTGCTGTTTAATCGCTAAAGAATTGGGCGGAAAGAAAAATGCTATTATGCTGGCCGGAATTTCAGTGTTGGCATTTGTGCCTTTCTTCAGGAATCATACATTATTTCAGCCGGTAGCTTTCGACCAGATGTTCTGGACCTTAGGTTTTTATTATCTGATCAGATATTTCAATTCGAAAGACAAAAAGTTCCTGATCTATTTAGGAATCACAGCCGGAATCGGACTCATGAACAAATACACTTTTGTGGTTTGGGGATTCGGAATCGCCGGCGGATTGTTATTTTTTGAAAGAGGAAAAGCCTTCAAAGACAAATGGCTTTACATTTCAGGAATCATGGCGTTGCTGATTGTTTTACCGAATATCATCTGGCAATACACACATAATTTTCCGCTTTTTGCACATTTGCAAAAACTGAAGGAAAGCCAATTGGACGAAATCGGTCCGTATGAGTTTGCTTTGGACCAATTGAAAATGCCTTTTACACTATTGATTAGCTTAATCGGATTAGGCGCTGTTTTTTTCGACAAAGAATTAAAAAAGTACAAAAGTATCGGTATCGCGGTTTTAGTGATTTTCTTCACGATGTGGTTTTTACAGTCGAAAGCGTATTATTTCTTTGCCATATATCCGGTCTTGTTTGCCCTTGGCGCAGTAAAAACCGAGAAACTAGTACAAAAGAGACCGATATGGAACTATGTGGTCGCTGTAATTCTGTTTGTGCCGACAATTTATTTTATTCCTATGGCAACACCGGTTTTACCAATAGAAGAATTCGTGTCGTATAACAAATTGACTCCGGAAAAAGACGGAAGAATCATCCTCACCGGCGATTATGCCGATATGTTCGGATGGGACGAACAGGTGAAATTAGTAGACAGTTTATATCAGTCACTACCCGAAAATGAAAGGAAAAAATGCGTGATTCTTGCGGAAAATTACGGTGAAGCCGGTGCTGTAAAAATATTGGGTGACAAATACAATCTGCCCGATCCCGTTTCCCGTCACGGAAGTTTCTGGACCTGGGGACCGGGTGAAAAAGACGGAGAAGTTTTTATCAGTGTCGGAAATGAAGAAGAAGTAGTCAACAAACTTTTTGAAGAGAACAAACTGATCAAAATGGTTACCCATAAATACGCCATTGATGAAGAAAACAACATTCCGGTTTACCTGTGCAGAAAACCAAAAAAGAACCTTCACCAACTATGGCCGGAACTGGAAAAATATATTTTTGAATAAAAGCATAATTTAAAGGAAGATGAATATCATAATCATTGAAGACGAAAAGCCGGCCGCACGCTTATTGCAGCGTAAAGTTGAGAAATTAGGATTGCAGGTCAATACAATGCTGCATTCGGTGGAAGAGGCTTTGGATTGGTTCCAAAACAATCCGCATCCTGATCTGATTTTTCTCGACATTCAATTGTCGGATGGCTTGTCGTTTGAAATTTTTGAAACTATTGAGATCAAAAGCGCCATCATTTTCACCACAGCTTATGATGAATACGCCTTAAAAGCCTTTAAATTAAACAGTATTGATTATCTGTTAAAACCTATAGACGAAGACGATCTGGAAGTGGCGGTAAATAAATTTAAGGAAAGAACCCAGCCGCAAAACCTGTCGCTGGATTTTGAGATGATTAAGAAAATGCTCGTCAACCCAATCGACAAAACCTACAAAAAGCGTTTTACAGTAAAAGTAGGGCAGCAGTTAAAGCTGATTACTACCGACGAAATCGAATGCTTGTACAGCGAAAATAAAGGGACGTATTTGCACACCTTAGACAATCGCGATTACCTTTTGGACGGCACTTTGGAACAGTTAGAAACCGAACTCGATCCGAAAGATTTCTACAGAGTGAGCCGAAAGTTCATTGTTCCGATGAAAGCCATCAAAGAAATCCAACTCCACAGTAATTCCCGTCTGAAAGTTGTTTTACCTACCTACAAAGACGATGAGGTAATCGTGGCAAGAGAACGCGTGAGCGATTTTAAGGAATGGATAGGATAATTATTTTAAAAAAGTACTGATCAACCTAATGTAATCTGATTCCATCTTCTCGGAAATATCGTGTTTTACACCTTTATAGGTGTTTATTTTTGCAGTATAACCATTTTTCTTCAGCAGTTTGATATGATTTTCAGCGGTGGAAACATTCACAATAGGATCATCTTCACCATGAAATGCAATTATTGGTGCAACTGTTTTGGATTTTATTTTGGTGATAATTCGGTTATCGATGGTAGCTAAAAGCGGACAGGAAAGCGAGATTAAATTGTTGTATCGTATGCCAATCATGTAACTCAAATCGCCGCCTTGTGATGCGCCAATGATAATAGGTTTTTTATCAGAAGGATATAAGATGGTAGCCGCTTTTATAAACTTAGCCAATTTATCACTTTCATTGAGTAAGACTTTCATTTTGTCATCGTCCGGCATTTTATAATAATTGTCAGGGGAAGTCGGATAGAATGAAAACCCTTCTTTATATGGGTAATTTCCTTCAACAAGCAAAATGCGAACCGGATTTTTAAAACTGTCCACATATTGAGCGAATTCCTCAGGATTCGACCGCATCCAGTGAAGCGCAATGATTACGGGCAGATTTTGTGTCGTTGTTTCTGCATTTACCAGAACTTCTTTATAGTAAAAGCCTTCTAACTGTTTTTTTGCATTCTGAGCCTGAACTGCAGTTTGAAAAAACAGGAAAGTTAAAATCAAAATGGCGCCAACGCTCTTTGTAATGGTGTTCATGAAATACGTCTTAAATTAAACGAATCAAATTTTGACGTTTTTTTCCGACATTCATAATCCTTTAACACAAATTTAGAGGAAGAAATAGTAAGTAATCGGAATCTGGTACCTGCTACTGATGACTGACGGCATTTTTCCTCGCTTCCAGAATCAGATAAAACTGTAT
>NZ_CAMLMK010000111.1 GCF_946481155.1 uncultured Flavobacterium sp. | reverse complement strand
AGTAACCTTCTGAGCCGTAATCAGATGCGCTATTCAGTTGCGCCACGAGGCCTTTAATTCGGGTGCAAATATAGAAATAAATGTGTAACTTGCAAAGACTTATTTAAATAAAAATGTAAAAAAAATGTTGTTAGAGCAGTATATACGTGATATTCAGGATTTTCCTAAAGCAGGAATTGTTTTTAAAGACATTACGCCACTTTTAGCCAGTCCGGAGGGAACAAAACAGTGTTTATCATTGCTAATCAATAGCTTAAAGGGTAAAAACATTGATAAAGTGGTAGGAATCGAAAGTAGGGGCTTTTTCTTCGCCACGCTTTTGGCACATGAACTAAATGTTGGATTTGTCCCGGTCCGTAAGCCTAAAAAATTACCTTTTACTACAATTTCAGCTTCCTACGAATTGGAATATGGTCAGGACACTCTGGAGATCCATACCGATGCAATCAGAAAAGGGGACAAGGTTTTAATCCACGATGATGTGCTGGCTACAGGCGGGACAGCGAAAGCTGTATGCGAGTTGGTTGAAAAACTGGGAGGGGAAGTAATACAATGCAATTTCCTAATGGAGTTGTCCTTCCTTAACGGCAGGGCAAAAATACCTAACAAGGAAATTTATGCCGCTTTAACGTATTAGTCCAAGGCACGGGTAGTAACATAATAGCGCCAGGCTATCAATGCTTTTTGCCAGTTTTTGGCTTTGGCTAAATCAAGGCGTTGCTTGGTAAAACTAGGTAAGAATAATCGATTTATTTTGGCTAAAAGTTTGAACATCTTCTGGTTATTTTATACAAAAATAAAAAGACCGCAGTGATTTGCGGTCTTTTTTATAAAGCTTTTTTATTTGTTTAGCGAAGATTTCGTTTTTTCCAGCTCAGCTTTAGCTTTTTCCAATTCCTCTTTTGCTTTCTGCATTTCTTCTCTCGCTTTTCGCATTTCTTCACGGGCCTGTTCCATTTCAGGTTGTGCTTCACGCATACGGATTTTAGCTTTCTCCATTTCCGGTCTCATTTCCTCCAGATGTTTTCTCATTTTTTTCATCTGGATTTTAGAATCTTCCAACGCTTCTTTTGTGATCTTTTCGATTTCTTTTTTAGAGATAATCACTTTGCCGTCCTCATCGCTGAAAGTATAACCTTTTACACCTTTTGGGCCTTTAGGACCTTTAGGGCCTTTAGGGCCTTTGTCGGTATAAACAAATACATTGCTGATACCTTCTTCATCCAGTTCTCCTAAAATGTTTTCAGTTACTTTTTCACCGTCAACCCAAACTTCTTTTTTGTTGCCGTTTTGTTTGATGACTACATTCTTTCCTTTCATTTTAGGTAATCTCGGAGCTCCCGGAGTTCTTGTTAGCGATGGCGCTTCTGCTGCTTCAGGTGCTTCAGGCGCTTCTGCAGCTTCAGGAAGTTCAGGCATTTCAGGCAATTCGGGAACTTCAATATCGAAATCGAAATTAAAATTGTCTGTCCAGGCAAAACCTTCGTCGTCCCCGTCAATAACGATTTCAATGTCATCTCCGTCCTCACCAAGATGTCTGATGTGCGGAATCGCTGCAAGACCGGATCTTCTTTCTCTTTCGGTAGGTCTGCCAAATCCGATTGCCGTTGCTTTTCCGGTTTCATCCATTTCTTTAAAGAAACGGATTGGCTGAATAGGAGAATCGCTTTGCATTTGGGTTGAGCCTTTACGCCCGTCTTTGTCTTTGTAGTCGACTTTAATTCCGGTAATTTCCCCGCTGTTGTTTCGCTTCACTTTTGAAACTTTCAAATTTACCCCAAAATCACTTTTAAGCATTTCGGCGTCTTTCTTGATTTCAGAATCTGTAGAATTCTTGTCGATAACCACTGAAATCACTTTCTTGGTGGTTTCTTGATTTTCAACTTTAGGCGTTGATTTTTCCTGTGCCAAAACGCGCATCTGGAATTGGAACATAAAGAAAGCTAAGAGTGGCAGCACCACAAGATACTTCCAGGAATTCCTCTTGTCTGATTGGTTTTTGTTTAACATAACGATTCGTTTTTTGATTAATGATTGATAAAAAGGATTGGTGATTGCAATACAGTTGGACTGCATTGTTACTTTTAATAATGTTTTCTGGTACCCTTTCAGGTCGTCGGTTTGTTTTGTAGCTTCTGCATCGGCGATGAATTCCAGGTTTTGGGCAATGGCTTTTTTGTACAGCCAAACAATCGGATTAAACCAAAACAGGATACAGAATATCTGGGCCAAAAGCATGTCCAGCGAATGTTTCTGCGCGCTGTGGACTCTTTCGTGGTTTAAAATATTCTCCAGTTCGTCTTCCTGCAATAAAGTCGAATTGTACACAATATAATTGAAGAATGAGAAAGGCGACTGCACATTTTCAGTGTCAATCAGATAGAAATTACTTCGCTTGATCGCCTTCGGTTTTTCGATAATCTGCTTGATGGCATAACAGTCGATTACGAATTTGATAAAGAAAATCGAAATACCAATCCCATAACCTATCATCGCCACCATAAACCAGTTGATTTCAAATGCGGGCTCAGCAGCAGCGATATAATTGTCGGCACTTGGAGTCTGGCTATAATCATAGACTATCGGACTCGGGTCTACCCAAACAATTTTCGTATAGGTGATAAAAGGCAATACTAACGATGTGATTAATCCCGCTAATAAAAACCATCGGTTCGAATTGAAGAACGTTTCTTTTCGAAGGAACAATACGTAAGCCAGATAGAACACGCCCATCAAGGCACTTACTTTTAACAGATAGATTCCCAAAGCTTCCATACGCTTATTTTTTTTCGATCATCTCTAAAATCTCACGAAGTTCTTTTGCACTGATTTTCTCTTCTTTGGCAAAAAAGGAAATCATGCTTTTATAGGAATTATTGAAATAATTTTCAATGGCAGTGTTCATAAATCCTTTGCGATAGTCTTCTTTGGTTACGATAGGGAAGTACTGGTGCGTATTTCCAAAGGCATTGTGCGATACATAGCCTTTTTCCTCAAGGTTTCGGATTATCGTTGAAAGCGTATTGTAATGCGGCTGGTCTTCTTTAATTTCAGCCAAAACTTCTTTTACGAAGGCTTTTCCAAGCTTCCATAAAATATGCATTACTTCTTCTTCTTTGTTGGTTAACTTTTGCATGATGTTTGTTTTTAATTTTTGGGCGTTCCCCAAGGGTCGGGCTTTCGGCTAAATCTTTTGTTTCACTTCGTTACACAAAAGGATAACGCCTCTATCCCTAACGCAAATGCTATCATTCAAGCACAGAACAAACTTACAACTATATTTTTAGTTACGCAACTATAAAAATAGTTAAGTAACTAATTTTATAGTTTTTTTAACAAAATCTGAAGTTTAAAAAATAGAATTAAATTGATTTACAGGTACTTAATTATTTTCCTGTGCAAGCAATTTTCGCAACCATACTGAAGCAGCTAATGCCACAATCCCAAGCGAACCCATAAAAAACCAGTTCACCTGATAGCCGCCCCAATGTCCGATAATTTCCATTCCTACTTTAGAACTCAGGATATGTGCCAGACTATAACTCATCGTAAAAATAGCCATATAACGGCCTTCATGGCCTTTAGGCGCCCTGCTCATGGCAAACGAATTGGAGAAAGGAAAGGCAAACATTTCACCGAAAGTCATAAACAGCATCATTATAATTAAAATACCGCTCCAGGTATTTATCAGTAATAAGAACATACTGACAATCATAAAGACAAGTCCTAAGATAACTATCCGAACCTTATCGATCTGTTTTCGTTCCACATAACCCACAACGGCCATCTCGGAAAAGAAAATAATCAGTCCGTTCATCATTAAAAGTAAGCCACTCTGGAATTCAGTCATATTGAACTGAATCTTATGGTACAGCGGAAGCGTTGTAAATAATTGGAAAAACAAAATACCGGTAGTCATACATATAAACATGAATATCCAGAACGGAGTATCCTTAAATACGGATTTGTCAGACGTGGCAACTAATTCGGATTTCTGTTCAGGTGATTTTTTCTTTTCTTTCACCATCATCCAGAAAATCAGTATGGCTACTATACAGGTAGCACCATCCACCCAGAATAAGCCTTTATAACCGGTAGTCATAATTATAAGACCACCCATCGCAGGGCCGGCGGCAAATCCTAAATTGATGGCAAGTCTTACTAACGTTAACGCACGTGTCCTGTTTTCAGGCTTGGCGTAGGCGCTCAGTGAAACAAACATTGCAGGGCGAAACATATCGGCAACTACCATAATCGAAAACATTCCGATGCAAAGCCCGACAAAACTGGTAATATATTGCAATATTAAGAAGGCGATTCCGCTTGTAAATAAGCTAAAAATCATCACCCTGTAAAATCCTAACTTATCTGATAGCTTTCCTCCAAGCCATGAACCCAACATCGAGCCTATTCCAAACCAAACCATAATCGTACCTACCTGACTATAGGAAAAGTGTAAATCTTCCTTAAGGTATTTTGATAAAAACGGGAGCACCATTGTGCCCGCACGGTTAATGAAAGTAATCAGTGTAAGTATCCAGATTTCGCGTGAAAATCCTTTGAAATTATTGATGTAGCGGGTGAAGGCTTTTGAAAGCATTAGCAGAAGTGATGTTAAGGTGTAAAGTTACGAACTAACCTACAAAGTAGACTAAGCCAATTGCTGCAATACATGTTAAATTCTTGTGAATTTTTTTCATCTCAATTTTGCTTATTTTTGCATAAAACAGCAAAAGATGAAAAAAATATTCTGGGCCTTTCTTTTCCCGTTAACCGCTCTGGCGCAATGCAATGAGAAAACTGCTACCGATTTTCAGGCACAACTCAATAAAGAATACGCCGATGAAAAGGAAAGTCCGCTAAAACCTTCCGACCGCGAGCATTTTAAAGGGCTGGATTTTTACGCTATTGATCAAAGTTTTTGTGTGGAAGCGAAACTGACGAAAACACCGCAGGAGAAGCCTTTTGTCATGAAAACTTCCGGCTCCCGTACTCCGTTATATGTAAAGTATGGAGAATTGCATTTCACTTTAAAAGGAAAGGAATGCAAATTAAATGTTTTCCGAAATATCGAATTGTCAAAAACAGAACAATACAAAAATTACCTGTTTCTCCCCTTTACTGATCTGACTTCAGGGGTTGAAAGCTATGGTGGCGGCCGCTATATTGATTTACAGGCCACTGATAAAGATGTGCTTACTTTGGATTTTAATCAGGCTTATAATCCTTACTGTGCTTATAATGAAGGATATTCATGCCCAATCCCTCCAAAAGAAAACGATTTATTGGTTGAAGTAAGAGCCGGTGTAAAGAAATTCCACGACTAATGCTCTATAATCTTCATACGCATAAAAGTACGAATCAGGAAAATGTGCTTGAGATTGTTAACCAATATCCAAACGAATTCGACGAAGCTGTAAAGTTCTTTTCCATCGGAATTCACCCCTGGCATATAGATTTGGATCAGGTTGAAATGCATCTCCGAATCATTGAAGAAAAGCTGCAACTGCAAAACTGTCTTGCTTTAGGTGAATGTGGTTTGGATAAAAGAATCGAAACACCGATAGAAATTCAGACCGAAATTTTTGAAAAACAACTGAAGTTAGCTAAAAAATACCAAAAACCTGTAATTTTGCACTGCGTTTCCGCATATCAGGAAGTAATTGAAATCAAAAAGCGCCTGAAAATGGAGGTTCCCATGATTATTCACGGATTTTCTAAGAATTATCAGGTCGCAAAATCATTGTTGGATAATGGTTTTTATTTGTCGTTCGGAAAATATTTATTGCGAAATCCGGAATTGTCTTCGGTATTTGAGCAGGTTCCCAACGACAGGTTTTTTCTGGAAACCGATACGATAGAAGAAAACATTTCAGATGTATATATAAAAGCCGCTGCGGTAAAAAAGACCAATGTGGAACAGATTATCGAAGATAATTTTAAGTTAGTTTTTAACCTGTAATGGCCGACCGGTTTTTCGACCGGGATCGCATTACGCAAAATGTTGTAAAATGGCAGAGTGGACAGAGAGAGCCGAGTTATTATTTAAAAAAGAAGGATTAGAAAAATTAAAAAATTCCAATGTACTGATTGTAGGAATGGGCGGCGTAGGCTCATTCGCTGCCGAATTCATCGCAAGAGCAGGAGTAGGGAAAATGACAATCGTTGACGGAGATACAGTAGATATCACAAATATCAACAGACAATTACCGGCATTGCATTCTACAGTAGGCCAACCTAAAGTGACCATCGTTGGCGACCGTTTAATGGATATCAACCCGGAATTGCAGTTAACCCGAATTCAGGAATTTCTTTCTCCCGAAAGAGCTTTTGAATTGGTTACCCCGGAATATGATTATGTTTTGGATTGTATCGACAGTATCACACCAAAGCTAAATCTGATTATCGCCGCCAAGCGCAAGAAAGTGAAAATCATCAGTAATATGGGTGCCGGCGGAAAATTTCTGGCCAGCAAGGTTACTGTGAGAGATATCAGTAAAACAGATGTTTGTCCGCTGGCAAAAACAATGCGAAAGCGCCTTAAAAAAGAAAAGATTACTAAAGGTGTGAAAGCCGTGTTTTCAATGGAAACTCCGGATGAAACAAGCCTGAAAATGACTGATGGTTTAAATTATAAGAAATCATTCTTCGGAACCAATAGCTGGATGCCCGCTTTGTTTGGGCTGCATGCTGCCGAAACGGTTATCAAGCATTTATTGAAATAAAAAAAGGCCTCGAAATTCGGGGCCTTTCCTTTTATTGTACTGCTGTAGAGTCTGCTATTATTTTTGTCACTTCAATCGGTTTGGCTTTTTCTACAATCGGAATGTAAATTTCAGTAATCCATTGTGAAGCCTTTCTCGTTTGATTTACTCCAACTTTATAAACTTCAATATATTTTCCTGAAGGATTTTCGATCCATCTGTTTTTTGCGATTTCTGCGTAAGCTTTATCCCAGGCTTCCTTACTATGGGTATAATCACCTTTAAGTGTTGTTTTTAGTGCCAGATAGGAATAAAACTGTCCGCCTTCAATGTCACTTCCTTCTGAGGTGAAAATCTGTTCGGCAATTGGCAGGCAGGCCGAGAAAGTAACGATTCCGTTTACTGTATCGTATTTGTCATAGATGGCAAATGGTGAACCGCTTACTGTAATGTTATTATCCTTAGCGAACTTTGTAATCTTACGGAATAGGATTCCCATATTTTTGGTAAGGCTCGGAATTTTGCAGGTAACGGATTGCTTAATGTAGTAAACTCCTGATTTTCTGGTTAACCCGTTAACGGTCACAGAATAATTTTTAAGTTCCTGAACCAGGATCGTATCCATGTTAGCCAATCCTTTTTCAAACATAGGAGCCATCATGTTTTCGGCACCACCTTTAAAGAAGCAGAAAAATTTCATCATGAAATTCATTTTGCCTTTCATTCTCCAGGTTACTTTGGTTCCGCTTCCGGCTTTTTCGAAGCCCCAGATAACGTCATTCGGCTCTCCGCCTTCAAAAGATATTTTTTGGAAAATACTGTCGTTGTCAACTGTTTTGACTGTAGTCATCTTACCTTCGCCTTCTTCTCCCGTCCAGGAGTAAGAAGCTCCTAAACCTTTGGTCTTTTCGGAATAAGTATACTTAAGGGTTTTGTCTTCTTCAGCCCACGGACCCCAATCTTCCCAGTTTTTATAGTCGTCTACATAATTATATAAAACCGATTGAGGGACATTGATTACTTTACTTCGCTGTACATCAAAATTCCCGTTTTGGGTTCCGATGTAAACCGAAATTGCAATGGCAGCAAGCAGTATAAGGAGAAATATGTATTTTACAATTCGCATAATCTTAGTCTAATTATGATAATTTTCAAATATAGGAATATTTATTCTTTCAGTACCAACTTAATTATAAATAAAATTCCTATAAAAAGCAGGAAACACAAGAGAATCCATAAACTTCCTTTATAATGAATTTTATGTAAGGCCAGATCTTTTCGATAAACATAAATCATGACCAAAACAAAAACGATAACAAAGAAAATAGCAAAATACAGCTGGCCTGTTGAAAACATAGTTTGAAAATTTATACAAAATTAGTTCTTTGAAAATTCTTTTTGATTAATTTCCGGACAAATTTTAAGATTATGCAAAAACAACTTAACGCAGTTAAAGAATTTCATGAAGCTTTTGGGCTAGGGGTAAACTATACACCAAAAGGTGACTTAGGGGAGCAGGTAAATATGCTTCGTTTTAACCTGATGAAAGAAGAAAATGAAGAGTATCTGGAAGCAGTTCAGAATAATGATCTGACAGAAATTGCCGATGCCTTAGGCGACATGCTTTACATTTTATGCGGAACAATTCTGGAACACGGATTGCAGCATAAAATTGAAGAAGTGTTCGATGAAATCCAGCGAAGCAATATGAGTAAGTTAGGCGAAAACGGAAAACCGATTTACCGCGAAGACGGAAAAGTAATGAAAGGACCGAATTACTTCAAGCCGAATTTTGAAGAAATACTTAAGTAGTATTCAGATATCAGAATGCAGATTTCAGTTGAAAACCTGTAAGCAAAAAAGATCGCTCTAAATTGATCAATAATAAAGGGAATCAAAATTTGATTCCCTTTATTAATTATCTGCGTTCTGCAAACTTAT
>NZ_CAMLMK010000110.1 GCF_946481155.1 uncultured Flavobacterium sp. | reverse complement strand
TTGATAATACCTGACTCAAGCATCTCACGAAGCAAGTCATTTCCTTCACGTGTTCTTTCTCCTACTCCTGCGAATACGGAAAGACCACCGTGACCTTTTGCAATATTGTTGATCAACTCCTGGATCAATACCGTTTTACCTACACCGGCACCACCGAACAATCCAATTTTACCTCCTTTTGCATAAGGCTCAATTAAGTCGATTACTTTAATACCTGTGAATAAAACTTCTGATGAAGTTGATAAATCTTCGAATTTTGGAGCCTGACGGTGGATCGGTAAACCATTCTCACCTTCTTTTGGCAAATCTCCAAGACCGTCAATAGCGTCTCCGATTACATTAAACAAACGGCCATAAATATCTTTTCCGATTGGCATCTGGATTGGGTTACCCGTTGAAAGCACTTCAGTACCTCTACTTAAACCGTCCGTGGAGTCCATGGAAATTGTACGAACTGTATCCTCACCAATGTGAGACTGCACTTCAAGTACTAATTTTGAACCATCTTTTTTAATGATTTCTAATGAATCATAAATCTTTGGAAGTTCGGCGTTTTGCGTGTTGAAAACCACGTCAACTACCGGTCCGATAATCTGTGCAACTTTTCCTGTAACTTTAGACATTGCTTATGTATTTATTAAACAGCTATTTACGTTTCTTGAAAAAACCTCTTTTTTCAGAGCGCAAAGATAGTTTTTTATATGCTAAAAAAGAAAATTAATTTTTGAATTTTTTTGCAATAAAAAAGCGGATCGTAAAAATCCGCTTCCAATATTATTCTACAGTAACCGATTTTGCAAGGTTTCTCGGCTGATCGACATTACATTCACGCATCACCGCAATGTGATACGAAAGCAACTGTAATGGGATAGTCGTCAACAATGGCGTTAAGGCTTCCGCAGTATCCGGAATTTCAATCACGTGATCGGCCAACGCGCGCACCTGAGTGTCGCCTTTGGTAACAACAGCAATGATTTTTCCGCTTCTTGCTTTTATTTCCTGGATATTACTCACCACTTTATCGTAATGGTTTTGCTTAGGCGCAATAACCACCACCGGCATTTGCTCGTCGATCAAAGCGATTGGTCCGTGCTTCATTTCCGCAGCCGGATAACCTTCTGCATGAATATAGGAGATCTCTTTTAACTTCAGCGCACCTTCCAGGGCTACCGGGAAATTGTACCCTCTTCCTAAATAAAGACAGTTCGGCGCAGCTTTGTAAATGGCGGCAATTTTCTTCGCCTCATCGTTAGTCAGCAACGCTTCCTGTACTTTTTCCGGAATCAGTTCCAGTTCCAGTAAATATCTTAGATAGTCGGAATGATTCATCGTGCCTTTAGCTTTTGCAAGACGAAGGGCAATCATGGTCAATACCGTAATTTGTGTCGTAAAGGCTTTTGTAGAAGCTACTCCGATTTCCGGACCGGCGTGTGTATAAGCCCCGGCATGTGTTTCACGCGAAATGGACGAACCCACTACGTTGCATACTCCGAAAACAAACGCTCCTTTTTCTTTAGCCAATTTAATAGCCGCCAGCGTATCGGCGGTTTCTCCAGATTGTGAAATGGCAATAACCACATCGTTCGGATAAATGATTGGATTTCTGTATCGGAATTCAGAGGCATATTCCACTTCTACCGGAATACGGGCGAATTCTTCAAAGATATACTCCGCAACCAGCCCTGCGTGCCATGAGGTACCGCAAGCGATAATTAAAATCCTGCTGGCATTGGTGAATTTTTCGATATTGTCTTCTACCCCGGCCATCTGGATCAGGCCTTTGTCGGCATGAAGTCGCCCTCTGTAAGTATCTTTAATTACACTCGGCTGCTCATAGATTTCCTTAAGCATGAAATGGTCGTAACCGCCTTTCTCAATTTGCTCAAGGTTCATCTGCAATTGCTGGATGTAAGGATCTACCAGGGAATCGTCTTTAATCTTGCGTACTTTCATAGGCTTGTTCAGGCGAACGATAGCCATTTCCTCATCCTCAAGATAAATTGCGTTGGTAGTATATTCTATAAAAGGAGAAGCATCCGAAGCGATGAAATACTCGTTTTCACCGATACCGATAGCCAACGGGCTACCCAAACGGGCCACCACAATCTCATCCGGCTTTTTCTTGTCCATCACGGCAATCGCATAAGCGCCCACCACCTGGTTCAGGGCCACCTGAACGGCTTTTCCTAATTTAAGGTTGTCTTTTTTCTGTACTTCTTCAATCAGGTTGATCAATACTTCCGTGTCCGTATCGGATTTGAAAGTATAGCCACGGTTCATCAGCTCTTTCTTTAAAGGCTCGTAGTTCTCAATGATTCCGTTATGAATGATTACCAGCTCTCCGGAATTCGAGACATGCGGATGCGAATTCACATCATTCGGCACACCATGTGTCGCCCAACGCGTGTGTCCCATCCCCATCGTACCGCCGAGGGTAATTTCTTTTTCTGCTCTGGCTTCCAGATCGGAAACCTTGCCTTTTGTTTTGGAAAGCTTGAATTCACCATTCTCAAACAAAACGACACCGGCACTGTCATAGCCTCGGTACTCGAGTCTTTTCAGTCCTTTTATTATCACGGGATATGCTTCCCTGTGCCCTAAATAGCCAACAATTCCACACATAATTAGTCAGGTTGAGTATAGTAAATCTCTAATTTAAGCCTTTTTGCATAATCGGCATCAGTACTCTGAATATTGCTGCCGTATAAAACTGTACCTAATGGATTAATCGCGGAAGAAAGCGGAACGATTACATTTGGTTCCTGGCCCACTGCCGGTTTTAAATAGGCATTAGTAATATTATTAATATTTTCAGTAACCACCAAACCTAATTTGAAGTTTTTAGCATCTTCATCCTTTATGCAGTTTTTCAGGTATTCTGTAATTCTGATCTTGTATTTTACCCCTTTATCATCCTCTTCCACTATAATTCCGGAAAAGCCTTTCTTATTGTATTTTGGTTTGGAACTATTTGTAGAACCGTCTGCGTAATAATCCAGGATAGGTTTTTTGCCGATGGCATCATATAAATAAATTCTTATCGGGGCATCTTTGGTGTCCATTATATTTTTTTCAATATAGAACGTAAGGTTAGCCTCATTGATCATCCAGTTGTTATCCCTTAAATCATCTAACTGATCAGGGACATCGTTTCCGTTTTCATCATTATCTGCATCATTCTCATCAACAAACATATTGATGTAGGCCACAGAACCATCACCGCCCTTTAAGTAAAGAAGCTTATCACTGGCAGGCAGCGTATAATTCGAATCGAAAAAATTAACCGTGTTTCCTGCAAGCTTTAAGCTCATCGAACGCTCAAGACGCGTTGCTGTTGGCGTAGCAGGATTATTGTCATCGTCAGTAGCCGTATCCATTTTATAGGTCATTTTTACATAACCTTTACTGAAATCAAGCAGTGCCACAGCACCTTCGCCTGCATTAATCGCCTCAACCTGGAAATAAAGCCCTCTGAAATATTCTTTAAAGATATTGTTGTTGGTCAGCTTTTCCGGCAGTGCATCCAGGATCTTTTTCTGGAAAAAAGCCTTATTAAGGTTCAGCCAGATTCCCGGCGGAAAACGCTCTTTGATTACGCGCGCCGAAATATCCCCCTGGTCTGCTAAAACCTCACCACTGGCATCAACATATTGGCCCGCACCGTCCGTCTTGTAAATGATTCTTTCCGATGCGCTATGTACAAATTGCTCATTTTCATTAACCGGCCCATTATTAAGGTACTGGCCGAAAGGAACCGAATTCCCCGAGGCATCCGCGCCTCTCAGGTTGGATTCCACAATAGCTTTCTCGTCTGAAAAATGACGCTGGATATTGTTTTCATTATTCGGATTATAAGACCCCAGATAATAGCCGTTCTCATATACCTTCAACTTGAATTTTTTTGTAAGATCCCCATAAACGGAATCCAGCTCGTACGTTCTTAATCCGTCCGTATCGGTGCCCGTTTGTGTACTGAAATAAGGAACATACACCCAAACCGAATCGATTACCGGGTTAGTATTGAAGGTAACATTAGATGTAACCAGTTCAAGCTGCGTCACGAAATGCGAGGTAGTAAGGCCAAAAGTAGGATCGTTTTTATAAATCCCCAAAGCATTCAAAGGAAGGTTATTCGATTGTACAGGTCCGGTAATGGAATCATACGCCATAACTTCCTGCTCTGTGCGTGTAAAATTAAAATAATCGTTTCCGACAATATCAGAACCGATACTATTGAATTCTTTATCGCAAGAAGCAAAAAACACTACCGAAAATAATAGTACAAGCTTCTTAGCCAATGAAATTTTATTCATGTTTATGTCAATTTATTATAAAACCTGCGTTTTGTAGAAATTAGTATACGCTTCCGCAAATTTTTCTTTCGGGACGAAAGGTAAAAAAGGTTTTTTCGAACTTTCTATAAATTTTGTTAAACTTGGAGACACCTCTTCCGACGCGATAATCACGGCATCCGAGTGCAGAATCGAAGCTTTCATGATGTTCTCGAAATTCGGCTCCGCCAAATCGCTTACCGATGCTTCCGGAACATTGTCAAACATCACTTTTTTAAGCATGTCATTGTCCAGGTTCCCGTCAAAAGACTGGCTATAGACCGAAGTCACGATTTTAGTGTCTGCAAAAAGCGCTTCGTTTTTGTAGAAGTGTTTCATATAAACCGGAAGCATCGCTGCCATCCAGCCGTGTACGTGAATGATGTCCGGCACCCAATTCAGTTTCTTTACCGTCTCCACCACACCTTTCGCAAAGAAAATAGCACGCTCGTCATTGTCAGGATAAAGTACTCCTTCTTCATCGGTGAACGTAGCTTTGCGCTTAAAATATTCATCATTATCGATAAAATAAACCTGGATCCGTTCTTTCGGAATCGAAGCAACTTTAATAATCAGAGGCATATCCATGTCATTCACCACCAAATTCATCCCCGACAGTCGAATCACTTCATGCAACTGATGCCTTCTCTCATTAATATTTCCGTATCTTGGCATGAAAATGCGTATTTGCCCTCCCTGATCGTTGATCATTTTCGGAACGTCATACGACATTAAAGAAACCTCATTTTCAGCTAAGTAAGGCACTACTTCAGATGATACATACAATATCCTCTTATCCTCCATTTGTATTTTATTTTTAAAAATTGGGTACAAAAAACAGGCAAAATTACAAAAATTTATGCAGTTATTTAACAAAATAGTAAGTTTGCAGTCAATTTAAACCGGAAGGAAATGCTCATCTTCAACAAAAAGTCAGATTTATCGGCACATTTAAGCAAAATGGCCACGCCAAAAACAAAAATCGGCTTTGTCCCAACCATGGGCGCTTTACACCAGGGACACCTGTCATTAATGAAGGAATCTCTTACAAACAATGCCCTGACCGTAGTAAGCATTTTCGTGAATCCGACCCAGTTCAACAACCAGGAAGATTTAACCAATTACCCCCGGACGCTAGACCGCGATGTGGAGAAAATCAAAACCATCTCAAAAGACATCATCGTATATGCCCCGGCAGTGGAAGATATTTATGAAGGAAAGACAGAATCCACCTCCTTCAACTACGACGGACTCGAACTGCAGATGGAAGGCGCACACCGCCCCGGACACTTCGACGGCGTAGGCACCATTGTCAAAAAACTGTTTGAAATCGTGAAGCCCACTAATGCCTACTTCGGCGAAAAAGACTTCCAGCAGCTGCAGATCGTTAAGAAGATGACCGAAAAACACAAGCTGCCCGTAACAATCCACGGCTGCCCCATCCACAGGGAACCGAACGGACTGGCCATGAGTTCCCGCAACGAACGACTTTCAAAAGAAGCCCGTGACGAAGCGGCCATCATCTATCAGGTCCTGAAAGAAGCCAGGTTCCGCTTTGAAACCCATTCCGCCAAAGAGGTGATTGCCTATGTGCAAAACGCGTTTCAGAAGCACCCAAATTTTACTTTAGAGTATTTCGAAATCGCCGACGAAGCCACCCTGCTGCCCTGCAAAAGAAAAAGCAAAAACAGGAAATATCGCGGTTTCATTGCGGTATTCATAAACAACATAAGATTAATAGATAATATTTCACTAAATTGATATAACTTTGCATCATGCAAATTCACGTTGTTAAATCCAAGATTCACCGCGTAAAGGTGACTGGAGCCGATCTAAACTACATCGGTAGTATTACCATTGACGAAGCTTTAATGGAAGCTTCCAACATTTATGAAGGCGAAAAAGTATCCATCGTCAACCTCAATAACGGGGAACGCCTGGAAACTTACGCTATCACAGGCCCGAGAAACAGTGGTGAAATCACCCTGAACGGCCCTGCTGCCCGAAAAGTCCACAAAGGCGATATCATTATTATTATTGCCTATGGGATCCTGAGCTGTGAAGAAGCGAAAAACTTCAAACCGGCCTTGGTTTTCCCTAACGAGGAAGACAACTCACTCACCTAGTTTTGAACGAAAAAGTAAAAAAAACGCTAAACATAACAATCCCCCTTTTATTGGGTGTTTTTTTAGTGTATTATACTTATAACAAGTTCACGCCAAAACAGTTGCAGGAAATTATGGGTCATTTCAGAAATGCCGATTATGGCTTTGTCCTGATTTCTTCCTTCTTTTCCGTGGTAAGCCTTGCCGCAAGAGCCTACCGATGGCGGTACAGCCTGGAACATATGGGATATTTCTCGCGTTTCAGGAATAATTTTTGCGCTGTCAGCATAGGTTACCTTATTAATTATACCATCCCGCGTTCAGGGGAAGTGGCACGTGCCTTAGTCCTGAAAAAATACAACGACATCCCGTTCGACAAAGGTTTCGGAACCATAATAGCGGAACGTGTCATCGATTTTGTAATTCTTATCGCATTTATTATTACGGCCTTCCTGTTGCAGTTCGAACAGCTCGAATCCTTTATAACCGCAAAAATTCCTATGCAAAAACTAATCTACCTGGGAATAATTGGTTTTATAAGTTTTATAATCGTTGTAACTGCTTTTATTTATTCCACATGGAAACCCATTCTTTTTATAAAAGCCAAAATTGAAGGATTAGTGGAAGGGCTTTTAAGTACGTTCAAAATGCCAAACCGTATCCCTTTCCTGGTATTGACAGCAATAATCTGGATGTCGTATGTGCTTACCTTTTATGTTGCCATATTTGCCCTAAAGGAAACCAGCCACATCGGCTTCGGTACCATTGTCACTGCTTTCGTAGTAGGAAGCTTGGCAATTTCATTCACTAACGGGGGCTTTGGCGCCTTCCCGCTGATGATTTCCCAGATTCTGGTGCTTTACAGCATTCCGGATACCGCAGGAGTTGCCTTTGGCTATATTTTATGGTCGTCACAAACCGCACTGGTAATCCTTTTAGGCGGGCTTTCTTTTTTACTTTTACCGATATTCAATCGCAAAAAATAATTTGCTATATTGCTGTTCTATTTTCAAACAGACTAAAAAGCAGATTATGAAAACCAAATTACTTCTATTGCTGGCTATGCTAACGGGTTCCGTGTTCGCGCAACGCTTTGACGAACCTTTTGAATCACAACGTTTAGGCGGCCCGCGGGACGTCACCATAGTGCTTCCGCCGTCCTACGAATCCAGCAAGGACAAAAAATACCCGGTTTTTGTGGTTTTGGACAGCGAATACCTGCTTGATCCGATAATGGGAACCATGAAATACGGCGCCTATTGGGACGATCTTCCCGAAGTAATCATCGTAGGAATCAACCAAAACAAAGGCAACGAACGCGAATTCGATTCCCAATTCGATGAAAACGGCCTTCCGACAGAACAGGGCGCGAAATTCTTCGAGTTCATCGGTATTGAATTGCTGCCTTACATAGAGAAAAAATTCCGCGTGGCACCATATCGTTTAATCGCCGGACACGATCTGACCGCCGGTTTCATTAACGCCTACCTATACAAAGACAATCCGGTTTTCAATGCCTATTTGTGCCTGAGCCCTGAATTGCCTGCCGAAATGGAAACACGTCTTCCGGACCGCTTAAAAATTGCGCAAAAACCGATTTTCTTCTATCTGGCTACCGCCGATGGCGACCTGAAGGATATGAGAGAACGTATCAAAACCCTGGATCAGGGCTTAAAAACGGTGAAGACCGATTTCGTAAAATACGGTTTTGATGATTTCAAAAACACTTCGCATTATTCCTTAGTGCCAAATGCTGTTAACAGCGCCATCTATTCCATTTTTGACGGCTACCAGCCAATCTCAATGAACGAGTTTCAGGAAAAACTGGCCAAATTGGACAAAGGCCATACCCAGTATTTAGTGGATAAATATGCCGGTATTCAAAAAAAATTAGGCTTTATGCCGAAGATCCGTCTGACCGATTTCAAAGCAATCGAAGCAGCCATCATGAAGAATAAAAACTACGAAGATTTCAAAACGCTTTCGGAACTGGCAAAGAAAAACTACCCGAAATCGATGCTGAGCGAATACCACAAAGCCATGATGTATGACAACATGGGAGAGCCCGGAAAAGCTCAGAAAGCCTTCATGGCGGCATTCAACATGGAACCTATCCGTGACCTGACCAAAGACATGATGCTCGAGCGCGCCGACAGTATCAAAGGACAAATCAAAAAAGGCAAAGACAACAGAAAGAAAGCCGAAGAAGAATTACAGGAACAGCCAACAGAAACACCAGCGGAAACGCCTGC
>NZ_CAMLMK010000109.1 GCF_946481155.1 uncultured Flavobacterium sp. | reverse complement strand
TGGTGGCTACCTACTTTGGCGAACAGGAAATAGCATGGGAATCGGATGATCAGCGGACACAGGGTTTAATTACCAGTATTTTGGTAATTCAGCTGGTGGCGGTTGTAGGAGCAATAATTACGTCCAGAGCTTCAGAAAAATTTGGTAACATAAAAACTTTAATTGTGATAAATGTGATTTGGATTGTTATTTGCATAACGGCATTTTTTGTGACGCTTCCCATACATTTTTATATAACTGCTGGTTTTGTAGGGTTGGTTATGGGAGGAATTCAGTCGCTTTCCCGTTCCACATATTCCAAGTTTTTACCTGAAACTAAAGACACGGCCTCGTTTTTTAGTTTTTATGATGTTGCCGAAAAAATAGGAATAGTGATTGGGATGTTACTTTACGGTTTAATCGATCAGATTACCGGAAGCATGAGGAACTCAATTGTATTTTTAGCCTTGTTTTTTATAGCAGGGGTTTTCTTATTGATAAGAGTTCCTAAAAGCGACGAGTAATCGAAATTAATATTATATTTGGAAAAAATTAAAAAAAATCCTAATCTATAACTATGAAAAAGTTTAAATTTTTAACATCATTGGCTTTTTTTGCGGCCATTTTGTTTACCTCATGTGGTGATACCGAACCATTGGATCCCGCAATTGTTACGAATAACGGAGGCGGTGACAATGGCGGCGGCAATGGAACACCGAGCGGTGATTACTGGCCAACTGCAATTAATAACCAATGGATGTTAGTCCAAAATGGTACAGCTTTACCTCCAATGAAAATGATTAGTACTGATAATTTCGGTGGGGCAACTTATTATAAATTCTCTCCTCAATCAAGCGGTTCCACAGCAACAAATGTGACGACATGGTTGAATAAAAGCGGAGGTGTTTACAAGTTGAAACAGGGAGATGTAAACATCAATGCAGGTGGTTTCACAGGAACACAAACCGGATATGAGATGGTCCTTTTAAAAGATAATATTGCCGTTAATCAAACTTGGACAGGTACTTATAATCAAACAACAACTTATACAGGTATCCCTGCGATAACACAAACCACTAATTATACCGGGAAAATCTTAGAAAAAGGCATAACAGTTACCGTGGAAGGAGAAACTTACACAGATGTAATTAAAATGAACATGTTACAGGAGACCTCTATGACGGGTTCACTTTCTATTGTTAACACAGAATATTGGTTTGCCAAAAACGTAGGGCCTATAAAAATTATTACTTATAGCGGCAGCGGAACCTATACAAGTGTTCTGACAGATTATACGCTTTATTAATAGTTTCTTACACTATTGAAAGATCCCGAACTGAATGCTTCGGGATTTTTTATTGGCATAAAGATTGACTAATACAGGTAGAGAACTTCAATAAAAACGTAAATTTGTATTGATATTCAGTAAGATAGTTGTTTGTAAATAGCGTAAAGCAACTATCAGTTATCCATTGTTTAATGACAAAATGTCCTAAATATACTATGTCACAGCACAAAATTCTTACGATAGACAATCTGTCACTTCAGGAAATTGATACAGATGCAGAATTAATTCCGTTGTTAACTCCCGAAGATGAAGAGGAAATGAATAATGAAACACTTCCCGAAGAATTACCCATTTTGCCTTTGCGAAATACGGTTCTTTTTCCGGGAGTTGTAATTCCTATAACTGCAGGAAGAGATAAATCCATCAAGCTTATTAATGATGCCAATGCAGGTGATAAAATCATCGGTGTGGTGGCACAAAGAGATGAAAATGTTGAAGAACCTACCGGCGGCGATATCCATTTTGTAGGTACGGTTGCCAGAATTCTTCGCGTATTAAAATTACCGGACGGAAACACAACGGTTATTCTGCAAGGGAAGAAACGTTTCGAAATCGATGCCATTACGAGCGAAGAGCCGTATTTAAAAGCAACGGTAAAAGAAGTTAAAGAAGAACGCCCGCAAGCAAAAGATAAAGAATTTTTAGCGATTATTGATTCTGTAAAGGAGTTGGCTATCCAGATTATCAGGGAAAGCCCGAATATCCCGACAGAAGCCACTTTTGCTATTAAAAACATCGAAAGCAATCCGTTTCTGATCAATTTTGTTTCTTCGAACATGAACTTAAATGTGAATGAGAAACAAGAGCTTTTGTCTATTAATAACTTAAAAGACAGGGCTTTGGAAACTTTGCGTTACATGAATATCGAGCACCAGAAAATGGAGCTGAAAAACGATATTCAGTCCAAAGTACGTTTCGATCTCGATCAGCAGCAACGTGAATATTTCCTTCATCAGCAAATGAAAACCATTCAGGAAGAATTGGGTGGTGTTTCACATGATCAGGAAATTGAGGATATGCGCATCAAAGCCAAATCTAAAAAATGGGACGAAAAGGTAGCTAAGCATTTCGACAAAGAGATTTCGAAATTACAGCGAATGAACCCACAGGCTCCGGATTTCGGAATCCAGCGTAATTATCTGGAATTGTTCCTGGAATTGCCGTGGAGTGAATATTCTAAAGATAAGTTTGATTTAAAAAATGCCCAGAAAATATTAGACCGTGATCATTTTGGTCTTGACGATGTTAAAAAGCGAATCATAGAGCACTTGGCAGTATTGAAATTGCGGAATGACATGAAGTCGCCGATTTTGTGTTTATACGGACCTCCGGGCGTAGGTAAAACATCCATCGGAAAGTCAATTGCGGAAGCGTTAGGAAGAGAATATGTTCGTATTTCTCTTGGCGGATTGCGTGATGAAGCGGAAATTCGCGGCCACCGTAAAACATACATCGGGGCAATGCCGGGAAGAATCATCCAAAGCTTAAAAAAAGCAGGGACTTCCAATCCGGTTTTTGTTTTGGACGAAATCGATAAGCTATCAAGCAGCCAAAACGGCGATCCTTCTTCTGCATTGTTAGAGGTATTGGATCCGGAACAGAATTCTGATTTCTACGATAACTTCCTTGAAATGGGCTTCGACCTGTCAAAAGTAATGTTTATAGCAACTTCCAACAGCATGACGAGCATCCAGCCGGCATTGCGTGATCGGATGGAAGTGATTCATATGACCGGTTATACCGTTGAAGAGAAAATCGAAATCGCAAGACAGCATCTTTTGCCTAAACAGTTAAAAGAGCATGGACTTACTCCAAATAATTTACAGATTGCCAAAAAACAGCTGGAGAAAATTACAGTTGGCTATACAAGGGAATCCGGTGTTCGTTCTTTAGAGAAAAAAATTGCTTCTGTTGTCCGAAATGCGGCAAAAAGCATTGCTTTGGAAGAAGAATACAATGTAAAAGTCACCGATGAAGACATTATTCAGGTATTGGGAGCACCTCGTTTAGAGCGCGATAAATATGAAAATAATGAAACTGCCGGTGTAGTTATTGGATTAGCATGGACTAGTGTCGGAGGAGATATTTTATTTATCGAATCCATTATTTCTAAAGGAAAAGGAGGGATGACCATGACTGGGAATCTCGGAACCGTAATGAAAGAATCAGTAACATTGGCTCTGGAATATATTAAATCGAATGCCCATAAATTAGGCATTGATCCTGAAGTTTTAGATAAATATCATATTCATATTCACGTTCCGGAAGGTGCAACGCCAAAAGACGGGCCAAGTGCAGGAATTGCGATGTTAACGTCATTGGTTTCTAACTTTACCCAGAGACGCGTAAAGAAAAGCCTGGCAATGACAGGAGAAATCACGCTTCGCGGAAAAGTGCTTCCTGTTGGTGGAATTAAAGAAAAAATCCTTGCCGCTAAAAGAGCGAATATCAAGGAAATTATACTTTGCCATGAGAACAAGCATGATATTGAGGAAATCAATCCAAGATACAATGAAGGATTGACTTTCCATTATGTAGATACAATGGAAGAGGTTCTAAAGATAGCTGTCACTGAGCAGAAAGTGAAGAACGCTAAGAAATTATAATTAAAAAGATAAAGTTCAGAGATTCCGATTTAGCAATAAGTTGGAATCTCTTTTTTTGTGTAATCCCGTTTATAATTTTATCTTCGCATTCACGTTATACATTCAGAAACGAAAAATAAAAATGTCAAAAAAACTACTGATTTCCTTTTTTCTGCTAATTTGTGCTGTGAATTACAGTCAGATTGGAGGAAAATACACTTATCAGTTTCTGAATTTAGTAACATCGCCACGTCAGGCTGCGCTTGGCGGAAAAACAGTTACCATATACGATCAGGATGTCAATCAGGGTATTTACAACCCAGCCACAATCAACGCGGAAATGGACAACCATCTTTCCTTAAATTACGGAAGTTATTTCGGCGAAGTAACCTATGGGACCGGAGCTTATGCTTATACTTGGGACCGACATGTGCAAACACTGCATATTGGCGTGAATTATGTCAATTATGGAAAGTTTGAAGGTTATGATGAAAATGGAGAAAAAAGCAGTGATTTTACCGGAAGTGAAATAGCATTATCGGGTGGTTATGCCTATAATATTCCGTGGACTCCTGTTTATGTTGGAGCCAATGTGAAACTGATTTCATCGACTCTGGAAAGCTATAATTCTTTTGGCGCTGCCGCAGATATAGGTGTATTGTACCTCGATGAAAAAAACGACATCAATGCTGCGGTTGTGGTTAGAAATGTCGGTATGCAAATTACTACCTACGCGGGTGACAGGGAAAAATTGCCGCTTGAGGTGATGGCCGGAATTTCCCAGGAATTGGAGAATGTTCCGTTGCGTTGGCATCTGACATTAGAAAACCTGCAACAGTGGGACATCGCATTCAGCAACCCAAACCGGACCGAAGATACCATTGACGGTGAGGGCAAGGAAGAGAAAGTTTCATTTTTCAGCAATGCGTTTCGTCACGTTATCATTGGCGCCGAGTTGTTTCCGAAAAAAAGCATTAATTTCCGGTTCAGTTATAACTTCCGGAGAGGCGAGGAGCTCCGTATTTTGGAACAGCGTAATTTCTCGGGAATTTCAGCCGGTTTCGGACTTCGTTTCAATAAAATAAAATTTGATTATTCCTACTCCAGGTATACCGTTGCGGCCAATATGAGTTTGTTCGGCCTGACCATTAACCTGCAGTAGCTTTAAAATATACGTTTTGAAAAAAATTACAATAGCAATAGACGGATTTTCGTCGACAGGAAAAAGTACGCTGGCAAAACAGCTGGCCAGGGAATTAGGTTATGTCTATGTAGACACGGGAGCAATGTATCGTGCGGTGACGTTTTTCGCCATGCAGCATCATTATGTTTCTGAAAACCATCTGGATAAGAACAAGTTGGTTGAGGCCCTTCCGGATTTACACCTTCATTTTGAATTCAACCCCGATTTAGGATTCGCCGAAATGTTCCTTAACGGAAAAAATGTAGAAACCGAAATCCGTACGCTGGACGTATCCCGTTTGGTAAGCAAAATTGCTGAAATATCTGAAGTGCGTTCCAAATTAGTGGAACAGCAACAGCAAATGGGCAAGCATAAAGCCATCGTAATGGACGGCCGCGACATCGGTACCGTAGTTTTTCCGAATGCCGAACTGAAAATATTTATGACAGCGAGTCCGCAAACGCGTGCCAACAGAAGGTTTGACGAGCTGATTGAAAACGGGCAAAAAGTTACCTACCAGGAAGTACTGGAAAACGTAATGCAACGCGATTATATTGATACCCATAGAGAAGATTCCCCTCTTGTAAAAGCTGCAGACGCTATTGAATTAGACAATTCGGCGTTAACTAAAAAAGAGCAATTCCAGATTGTTTTAAATCTGGTATCCGAGAAAGTTACTGTGTAATAAACCAACAGCACTTATCCAAAATAATTTGAAGTAGAGAATAGTTCAAATTATTTTGGATTTTTTGTTTTTAGTCTTAGATTTACCGGCTTTTTAAAAAAATAATAATCTAGCATCATAAAAAAATATATGAACATAAAAAATCGCCTTGTTTTAATGAGCTTTCTGCAGTTTTTTGTCTGGGGAGCCTGGTTGATTACCGTTGGTAACTATTGGTTTGGAACAAAACACTGGAGCGGGGCAGAGTTTGGCGCTATTTTCTCCACTTTGGGACTTTCTTCTATTTTAATGCCCGCTTTAACGGGAATTATAGCCGACCGTTGGGTGAATGCCGAAAGATTGTATGGCGTACTGCATATTTTAGGAGGCTTGGCGATTGCTTATTTACCGCAGGTTGAAGATCCGTCCAGTTTCTTCTGGGTGATATTTGCCGCAATGTTGTGTTATATGCCAACGATTTCATTGTCAAATTCCATTGGCTATACAATTTTAAAGAATAACAATTTTGATGTGGTTAAAGTATTTCCCCCGATTCGTGTATGGGGAACTGTTGGGTTTATCGTTGCGATGTGGATTACCAATCTAAGCGGAAACAAAGCTTCTGCGAATATGTTCTACATTTCGGCTTTTGCTGCAATAGTGTTGGGTATTTACTCGTTTACATTACCGGCCTGTCCTCCGCAGAACAAGACTTCAAAAGACGCCTCTTTGATGCAGTCATTAGGATTAAACGCGTTTAAGCTTTTCGCAAATTATAAAACGGCATTGTTCTTCATCTTTTCCATGTTTTTGGGAGGTGCTTTGCAGCTAACTAATATGTATGGTGACACCTATTTGTCGGAGTTTGAAAAAATCCCTCAGTATGCAGATTCCTTTGTCGTGAAATATTCAACTATAATCATGTCGATTTCTCAGATTTCTGAAACATTGTTTATCCTTGCTATTCCGTTTTTCCTGAAGCGTTTTGGAATTAAACAAGTTATGTTAATTAGTATGCTTGCCTGGGTATTACGATTTGGATTGTTTGCTTATGGTGATCCGGAGGGAGGATTGTGGATGATTATTTTATCCTGTGTCGTTTACGGAATGGCATTCGATTTCTTCAATATTTCAGGATCGCTTTTCATAGAAACTACTACCGACTCTAAAATCCGTTCCAGCGCCCAGGGATTATTCATGATGATGTCCAATGGATTCGGAGCCTTATTTGGCGGAGTTATCAGCGGTTATGTAATCGATAAATATTTTACGGTTGATGGTCAGCGTGACTGGCACAATATCTGGCTTGCGTTTTCAGGTTATGCTTTGGTGATTGCAATTGCTTTTGCAATTATGTTTAAGCACAAGCACAATCTGAAGGATGTGGAGAATGTGACGCATTAGTATAGAAACAAAGAGCCTGGTTAAATAATCAGGCTCTTTTTTTAGGCTCTTTTAAAATTTTTGAACACTGCAGAATTATGGAGTTCTAAGGATGCAAGAGCTTTTTCTGAAGATATAAGATTGTTTTTTATAAGATTTGCGACAAAAGGGACAAGTTCCATTCGCTGTGAAAAGTTTTGCATTTTGAAAAAGACAACACTATTTTCTCCGGTGGTTAAAGTCAGGTTTACCACATTGCGAGTGCCCTTTGATAATGGTATGGTGTTTCGATCGCTGGTATGTTTTCCGTAATAGTCGCAGGCGCTTAGATAAATTTTCTTTATTTCGGTGATATCAATCTTTCTTCCATTGATAACCAAGCTATCCTGATGAAAGGTAATAGTACCGTCGGTTTCTCCGCTCACATACTCGATTCTGGTATATTCTGTGTAATGGTACAGCAGATAGAGACCTATGCTGACTATCGTAATGGTTTTAAATACAATGTTGTTAGGAATGTTTACGGTAATTACTAAAGAAACTATCATTATGGCAAATAAAATATTCCCTTTAGAAGGATTTATATACCTGCGTTTGGGTTTGAAGATTCTGAAAGTCGTTTCCATGTTTCAAATATAAAGACTTCCCGGACATTTTAGATTGTTAGACTACTTAGATTTTTAGAAGGCTTTCATACCTCAAGAAGTAATCTGACATTTTAATAATCTAGCATTCTAATTAATCCAACTATCTAAGTAGTCTAACAATCTAATAATCTGCTCGTAAATTTTTGTATTATTAAAAAAAGCATTACCTTTGCACACCTTTTGGCGGTTAGTGTATCCATTAGGTAATCAATAATTTATATGTAAAACACTTCTGTTTTTTCTGCCGCATTAGACACACAAGAGGAACAGAATACAAATTTTTTATCAGACATGTCTGAAACATTAAAATCACAAGAAGAGTTTTTAGCGAATTTTAACTGGCATAACTTCGAAGAAGGTATCGATGCAGTAGACGAGAAAAACTTACAGGAATTTGAAGAGTTAGTAGCAAAAACTTTCATTGCTACTGATCAGGAAGAAGTAGTAGAAGGTGTTGTTGTTAGAATCACTGAAAGAGATGCTATCGTTGATATCAACGCTAAGTCTGAAGGTGTAATTTCATTAAACGAATTCCGTTACAATCCAAACTTAAAAGTTGGAGACAAAGTAGAAGTATTAATTGACGTTCGTGAGGACAAATCAGGTCAGTTAGTATTATCTCACAGAAAAGCACGTACAATCAAAGCTTGGGATAGAGTTATTGCTGCTAATGAGACTGGAGAAATCGTTAACGGTTTCGTGAAATGCAGAACTAAAGGTGGTATGATCGTTGACGTATTTGGTATTGAAGCTTTCTTGCCAGGTTCTCAAATCGATGTTAAGCCTATCCGTGATTACGATCAATATGTAAACAAAACTATGGAGTTCAAAGTTGTGAAAATCAACCATGAGTTCAAAAACGTAGTTGTTTCTCACAAAGCGCTTATCGAAGCGGATATTGAAGTACAGAAAAAAGAAATCATTGGTCAATTAGAAAAAGGACAAGTAT
>NZ_CAMLMK010000108.1 GCF_946481155.1 uncultured Flavobacterium sp. | reverse complement strand
TGGATGGAAGAGGCTTGGCTTCTTCACGTTTCAAAACAGTAGGTATGGGTGAAGCCGATCCGATTGCGACTAACGATACCGATGCCGGACGAAGCAAAAACAGACGTGTAGAATTTGCCATTGTTGCCAATCAAAAAATGGTTGAAGATGCTAAAAAAGAAGCAGGCAACTAAACGATAGCATAGCATAAAATAAAGATCCCGATGATTCGGGATTTTTTATTGCACTGCAGTTTCATGAGAAAAAATAATAAAAAGCATTTACCTTTGTATCCCAATATTGACACGAATGCTCCAGGTAAAAAATTGTTCCTTCGGATATACAGAAAAGAAAATCATACATGCACTCGACTTTACAGTTGAGAAAGGCAGCAATATTGCTGTTTTAGGTGAAAGCGGCTGCGGTAAGAGCACGCTTTTAAAACTGATTTATGGATTGTATGATTTGGATGAAGGACAGATCTTCTGGGATGAAACGGAAGTTTTAGGACCGAAATTCAATCTCGTGCCGGGAATGCCTTTTATGAAATACCTCGCGCAGGATTTTGACCTGATGCCTTATGTTACCGTCGCAGAAAACGTCGGGAAGTTTTTATCGAATTTCTATCCCGAAGAAAAAAAACAACGCATTCAGGAACTGCTGGAAATTGTGGAAATGACGGAATACTCCGATGTAAAAGCTAAATATTTAAGCGGCGGCCAGCAGCAGCGCGTGGCCTTAGCAAGGGTTTTAGCAGTTGAACCGGAAGTTTTATTGCTGGACGAGCCATTCAGCCACATTGATAATTTCCGAAAGAATGCCCTGCGAAGAAATTTGTTTGCTTACTTAAAAGCAAAAGGAATTACCGTGGTTATTGCCACACATGACAGTGTAGACGCTCTTTCCTTTGCGGATGAAACACTAGTCTTGCGCAAAGGGGAAATCGTCGCTAAAGCACCCTCAATGGAAGTTTATGAGAACCCGGCCAATAAATATGTTGCCTCGCTTTTCGGGGAAGTGAACGAATTGCAGTTATCGCAGATCATGTTTACCGAAGGCGAAGACGAAACCATTTTATTATATCCGCACCAGCTGAAAGTAGTCGATAACGGTTTACTTAAGGTGACGGCGAAACAATGCTATTTTAAAGGAGGCCATTATCTGATCAAAGGTGTTTTTGACAGGAAAGTGATTTTCTTCGAGCACGATTCGGAGCTGGAAAATAATACGGAAGTAACCTTAATGCTTAGTTAAGTATGAAAAAGGAAATCCCGGTTCATGATATTAATTATTCATGTGAAACGAGCATTATCACAAGTTTCAAAGTGAAAGCGTTACAGAATGGGCAGTGTCCTTTTTCAGAATTTACGGAAAGCCATAAAAATGATTTTTTTGAGATTATCTGGCTGAAAGATGGGGAAGGGATTCACGAAATAGACCTGCACAAGCATTTTTATAAGGGTTCGGTGTTGTTCATTTTGGCTCCGGGACAAATTCACAGTATTCATCCGGATAAAATTTCGGATGGTTATGTTTTGAGGTTTCAGCCTTCCTTGTTTAAAAATGAAAAGGAATTTGCCGATTATGTGTTGGATTCCTGCCTGTTTGACACCGTTTCTTCCTGCCCGATCATTCCGGTTGCTGTAATATTGGAACCTCTATTTGAAAGTATTTTTCACCAGATGGTAACGGAGTTTAATGATCCTCAGATGGATTCGGAGAATATTTTCAGTTCGTATTTAAAAGTGCTGATTACCAATATCCACCGTATTAAACGGGCTAAGACCGGTAGCGAAATCATCATAAATAACCCGCATTACAGCTTGTTCCGTGCCTTTAAACTGGCTGTCGAAAAAGAATACAAACAAGAGCACTCCGTACAATATTATGCCTCCCTGTTAAATACCCAAACCAGAACCTTAAATATGGTTTCCCAAAAATTTGGAGGGAAATCGGCCGGAGATGTTATTCAGGAACGGATTGTTCTCGAAGCAAAAAGAGGCCTGTATCACCAATATTTGAGTATCAAGGAACTTGGTTTTTCATTGGGTTTTGAAGATCCCGCCTACTTCACCCGTTTTTTTAAAAAACATACTGATTTTTCACCCCAGCAATTTAAAGAATCGCAGGTTAAGGTTTAAATTTCCTTACGTCCAAAAGTGCAAGTGAAATGCATTTTTGTGTAAGTTTTCTTCTTCCGATTTACGCCAATTTTGTTGTGTTATTAATTTTAAACACAGCATACTATGCCTTACGTAAACATTCAGGTAACCAAAGAAGGCGTTACCAAAGAGCAAAAGCAGCAACTGATACAAGGTGTCACACAGCTTTTATGGGATGTATTGAAAAAAGATCCCAAAGTTACCCATATTGTAATTGACGAAATCGATACCGACAATTGGGGTGTAGGTGGTGAACAGACTACAGAAATCAGAAAAAGACAATCCGTAAAAAATTAATCTGAAATGAAAAAACAAACAGTAATTATTACCGGAGCGTCTACCGGAATCGGTAAGGAAATCGCAAAATTATTTATTGCAAAAGGAAATAATGTAGTGATGAATTCGGTTAACGAAAGCAATCTGGCCAAGGCTTACGAAGAATTGGGCCGCCCGGAAAATGCCATCATGGTTGTTGGCGATGTGCAATTGAAAGAAGTTGGAAAAAGATTAGTAAAAGAAGCTATGGATCGTTTTGGGACCGTAGATGTTTTAATAAACAATGCAGGCGTTTTCCAGCCGAAACCTTTTCTTGATGTCGAAGAAGATGATCTGGACCGGTTCCTGAACATCAATTTAAAAGGAACCTATTTCACTACACAGGCAGCTATCCGTCAGATGGTGGAAATCGGGGGCGGTTCTGTAATTAATATCGGAACGGTATTGGTAGATCACGCTATCACTGGGTTTCCAGCTACGGCGCCAATTATTAGTAAAGGCGGAATTCATGCGCTGACAAAACAATTGGCTGCCGAATTCGGAAAACACAATGTGCGCGTAAATACCATTGCTCCCGGCATTATCCGAAGTCCGCTTCACGAGAAACTCGGCAATGAAAATGTTGACGGATTAGCAAGTCTTCACTTGCTTAACCGAATTGGAGAAGCGTCGGACATCGCTGAAATGGCCTATTACCTTGCTACGAGTAATTTTGTAACCGGTGAGATTTTAAATGTTGATGGTGGCCATGTAGCAGGGCATTAATTTATCCAGGCAATACGGCTTAAAAAAGAAAACCCCGAAAATTCATTTCCGGGGTTTTTATATTTAGTTTTTCAAATGTTTTTCTAAGAACTGATCCTGTTCCCAAAGCAGGTGGAAGATATTTTCTTTGGCCACATAACCGTGGGATTCTTTCGGTAAAAGTACCATTCTTACCGGTGCACCTAAACCTTTCAGGGCTTGGAAATAACGTTCGGTCTGCAAAGTGAAAGTTCCCGGATTGTTGTCTGCCTCGCCGTGAACTAACAATAAAGGCGTTTTCATTTTTTCTGCATTCATGAAAGGTGACATACCATTATAAACAGTTGGTACTTCCCAGTAGTTTCTTTGCTCGCTCTGGAATCCGAATGGTGTCAATGTTCTGTTGTAGGCACCGCTTCGTGCAATTCCGCAGGCAAACAGATTCGAATGCGTCAGTAAATTAGCCGTCATGAAAGCGCCGTAGGAATGTCCGCCCACTGCCACTTTCTTTCTATTGATATATCCTAAATTGTCTACGGCATTGATAGCCGCTTCGCCATTATCCACTAATTGCGTGATAAACGAATCGTTCGGTTCTGTTTTCCCTTCACCGATGATTGGGAAAGAAGCGTCGTCAAGAACCGCATAACCTTTGGTTACCCAATACACGAACGAGCCGTAATTAGGGAACGTGAATTCATTCGGGTTCTGGCTGGACTGGCCTGCAGAATTCTTGTCTTTAAACTCGGTAGGATAAGCCCAAACTAATAACGGTAATTTTTCTTTCTTCGTTTTTCTTTCGTAATTCGCAGGAAGATAAAGCGTTCCGGAAAGTTCTACTCCGTCTTTACGTTTATATTTGATTACTTCCTTATACACATTCTTAATGCTCTCAAATGGATTTTGGAAAGCGGTTATCGGAGTGATTTTGTCTTTGGATTTTATGTTTCTGAAGTAGTAATTAGGGAATTCTGTTGGCGATTGTATTTGTACCAAAACCTCTCCTTTTTTATAATCTTCAATAGACAGAATATCCTCTTTCTTGTTTTTGAAAGTCGATTGGTACAAACGTTTCGATTTCAGTGTTTTAGTATTGAATTCGTCAATGAAAGGGAACTGGCCGTCTTTTGTAAATCCGTCTCCAACCAAATAAGCGTTGTCGTTTTCCAGTGCGAGGACCTGTCTGCCAAAGTCATTCTTTTTAGTTTCAAAATTCCCCGGGTCGGAATAGATGTCCTGTGAATTTCTATCGGAGATCACTTTTGGAGTTTCTGATGGATTCGAAGGATTTATCAGGTAGGTTTTTGTGTTACGGGTATCGTACCAATTATCATATACCACAGCAATCTTGTCGTTACCCCAGGTAATCCCTGAAAAACGCTGCGGGGTTTTTACCAGTGAGGTTGGTGCCGAAGTGAAAGGTGCGTTCCATTGGAAAACTTCATCTCTGAAATCTACTTTGTTGGCAGGGTCGCCGCCGTCTAAAGCTTCTACGTATGTTAGCGTTGCCGGCACGTCATTTCTCCAGCCCATGCTTCTTTTTCCTTTACGTACGGCCATAAAACCTTTTGGCATGATTTCGTTTAACGGAATTTCGTTTACAACCTTAATTTCGTTTCCGGATTTATCATATACGATAGTTTTTTGAGGGAATCGGCTTAAAGGGACGATATACGAAAACGGTTTTTGAATAGTCGTAAGCATTAGATAGTTTCCATCGGGAGAGAAAGATTCTCCGGCATACATATCCGCTTTTTTGAATAATGTTGTTTTTCCGTTTAAAGCTACTTTATATAATTCGGAAGTAACTAAGGTTTCGAAATTCGTTTCGTCGGTCTTGTTTTTAAGCAAATCCTGGAAGGTTCTGTTTTGCGATACTTTTCCTTCGCTGTTTGAGGTTGTTGGTCCGGTAGGAAGATCTTTTTTGGCATCAATCAACGCAGCTCTGTTAGAAACAAGAGTTTTGACTAAGAGATTTTGCCCGTCCCGGTACCAACTTATAGGATTTCCAAGGTTGGCATTCAAATTGTCTGCTGTCAGTTTGCTCGCTTTCGCGGAAGCGATATCCAACACCCAAAGTTCCACACCGGAATTCGTGGTATTTGTAAATGCTATTTTCTTTTCGTCCGGCGACCAGGAAAGGTTTGTGATTCGCGGATTAGTTGGCAACCCTTGCACCTGGATCTCGTTTTTGTCTTTAATACGACGCACTTTCAGGTTATTGACGTAGGTCACCGAACTGGAAATATTTGTAATCGGATTGATGCGTAAACCTCCGAGGCGCATTTCTTCCTGATTCAAATCCTCCAGGCTTTTATAAGTATTTCGATAACTAAGGAGCATCCATTCTTTTTTGGTGTCCATATTTACCGAAGGTGCCCTGTCGTATTCGGCTAAGGCTAAAATCTCTTTTGAAGGTTTTTGATACGTTAGGTTTTCCTGTGCCAGAAGTGAGCTGCCCAACAATAAGAAAAGCATTGAAGTGTATACTATTTTCATAAAAAGCAAATTGGTTTAAAATTTGAAGCCTCTAAAATACTACAAGCGGGTAAGAAAAGAAACAAAAGGATGTTAAAAATGGCTTGTTTTGGTAATATTCAGTCCTCCAATTGAAAAAAATGTATGTTGGCTACATTCCGGTTTCATTATTGTTTAATTTAGCAGCCTGTTTTTAATCAAGAATAAAATGATGTATCATTCAAAAATAGCAGGATTAGGATATTATGTTCCTGAGAATGTGGTTACTAATGACGATTTGTCTAAAATAATGGAAACCAACGATGAGTGGATTCAGGAGCGTACGGGAATTCAGGAACGTCGTCATATCATAAGAGGAGAAGACACTACAACTTCCATGGGCGTGAAAGCGGCCAAAATTGCTATTGAGCGTTCTGGAGTTGCGAAGGAAGATATCGATTTTGTGATTTTTGCCACGTTGAGCCCGGATTACTATTTTCCTGGGCCGGGTGTTTTGGTGCAGCGTGATTTAGGATTGAAAACCGTTGGCGCATTGGACGTGAGAAATCAGTGCTCCGGATTTGTATATGCGATTTCAATAGCCGATCAGTTCATTAAAACCGGAATGTACAGGAATATTTTGGTTATCGGTTCCGAAGTGCATTCTACTGGTTTAGACATGACCACACGTGGCCGTGGCGTTTCGGTAATTTTTGGTGACGGAGCAGGAGCAGCAGTGCTAAGTCGAACGGAAGATACCACAAAAGGAATCCTGTCAACACATTTGCATTCGGAAGGACAGCATGCTGAGGAATTGGCATTGATTGCACCGGGAATGGGCAAACGCTGGATTACCGATGTGATAAAAGACAACGATCCAAACGACGAAAGTTATTATCCATACATGAACGGGCAGTTTGTGTTTAAAAATGCCGTGGTTCGTTTCAGCGAAGTGATTATGGAAGGATTGCAGGCGAATAATCTTCAGGTTTCGGATATTAACATGCTGATTCCGCATCAGGCGAACTTGAGAATCTCGCAATTCATTCAGCAGAAATTTAAACTGACGGACGATCAGGTACACAATAACATCCAGAAATACGGAAACACTACAGCAGCTTCCATTCCGATTGCTTTAACCGAAGCATGGGAACAGGGAAAAATCAAAGAAGGCGATTTGGTGGTGTTGGCAGCGTTTGGCAGCGGATTTACCTGGGGAAGCGTAATTATTCGCTGGTAGGTTTTTATTGTTGTATTAATTATCTGATTTTTAGCGTACTACTTATTGATATATTTTTTAACTTTAGGTGTCCCATTTAATTATTAATCTTTAATAATAAAAATATGGCACGAAGAGTACTTACGCACACCGAAGGTCAGGCGAAATTATTCGAAAACAAGTATCTGGAAATGCTTACCAAAGCAAATCCTTTTGTCATTTGGGGAATGTATATCCCGATACTGGCTTACCTTCTTTTTAGGGCACATACCATTTACAATATTTCAGGTCTGATGACATTCTTTCTTTTTTTAAGCGGAATGGTTTATTGGACCTTTTTTGAATATATAGCACATCGGTATCTTTTTCATATTGGAAGTGAAAATCCACGAATGAAGAAAGTATCGTATATCCTTCACGGCAATCATCACGAATATCCGAAGGACAGGGAACGATTGTTTATGCCGCCTCTCCCGAGCCTGATTTTATCGACCACACTTTTCGCATTGCATTATCTTATTTTATGGCAATACAACTGGGCTTTCTTTCCGGGTTTTATGTTCGGGTATCTTTTGTATGCTTCGACGCATTATGCTATTCATGCTTTTGAGCCGCCATTTGAATTCCTGAAACCTTTATGGAGAAACCATCACATGCACCATTACCGAAACGAAAATCTGGGTTTCGGCGTGAGCAATACCTTTTGGGACAGGATTTTTGGAACGACTTTCGATTTGCGGAAACATAAGGAAGATTCCGAAAAAGCAAAAGCATTAAAATTTGAAGACTAAAAATAAAAAAACCTCGAAGCTGACAGACTCCGAGGTTTTTTGTTGAATATAAAAATCGAAAAACTAAAATTCGTTTAGAACATTCCGCCGCCTTGTGTTTCGTTGGCATCACGCTGTTTGCGCTGTAGTTCTCTGTTTTTTCCTCCACCAAACATTAGGTTAAGGCCAACATAGAAAGTTTGGCTTTCCCAGTAAAATGCACCTTGCTGTCTGTAAGGGATATTTCCGTCAAAAGCAAAACGCATGTTGTTGAAAATATCGTTGTAACGCATAGTAATGGTACCTTTTCCTTTCATGATGTTGTATGTCAGACCTAAATCGGCTTTGTACATTTCTTTTCTTTCGAACTGTAAGCTCAAATCACGTCCTCTGTACATTCCGAACAATTGGAAACGTAAGTTTTTTGTAGCTGTGAACGTATTGTTTAATCTTGCATTGAAAGAAGTAACGTCCGCCTGAGCATTTTCCAATTCACCTGTAGTAGCATTTTGCACCGCACCTTTAACCGTTTTGAAATAAGCATCGGCACTTGCGTTTACTGCCCACCATTTTGTGAATTTTAAATTACCGGATGCTTCGATTCCGTAGGCATTGTTATCGTCAAAATTATCGTAAGAAAGTATCTTTCTGTCAGCATTATTCGGATCGTTATAAACTACTCTCGAAATTTCGTCATTGATTCTTCTGTAGAAAACACCTGTAGTAATTGATCCTATTTTTGTATTACGCGTATAGTTTACTTCAAAAGAGTTTGTAAACTGTGGCTCTAAGGAAGGATTTCCTCTTGATTCAATTAGTGGCGTTGTCCATTCTCTGATTGGGCTTATCTGCCCGATACTTGGTCGGTCAACACGTCTTGAATAGTTAAAATTGAAAGAGTTTTTATCATTTAAAGTATACGTTAAGAAAGCGGAAGGATACACAGTAAAAATATCATCCTTAATCTCATCCTGAAGATACTCAAAAGAGCTCTGTGGTACTAAATTAGACTGGAAACTTTCTTCTGTTCTTTCAAAATTACCTGAAATCTCATAGTATTCAACTCTAAGACCGATCTGTGAACTCCATTTGTCGTTCCATTGTTTACTGATATTTGAATATGCCGAACTGATATTTCTGTCAAATGTAAAGTTATAATCAGAATCTCTAGAGAAAGTGTAAGGCGTAACAA
>NZ_CAMLMK010000107.1 GCF_946481155.1 uncultured Flavobacterium sp. | reverse complement strand
CGCTTTTATGGGAGATAAGAACTATTTCAGGCAATCACCACCTTCACAGTAAATTCCCAAGCTCTTCGATTTCATAAAGCCATCTGTTGTGATTGACAATTCCACTAATTCTCCCCTAAGTTTAAATAAAGTTTCCGGATAAGAATCGCTATACCTGATTAATCGTAAAGTAAAGATATTATCGGTAAAATTATATAACCTGCCAGTAGGTTTCGAGCTTAATGAATATCCATACGATTTTGCAAAAAGCAACGCTTCTTCCAAATTGTCAATGTGACCTATAAAATCTCTGAGTTGTTCCATTGTATCCACATATTTTATCTTGCTTTTTTCTATTATGACAAGATAATTACTTCGAAAACCCGGATGACCTCCTTCAAATAGACCATTTAACTTTAATGGATTAATTTTAGTACTTATGGATTTTCTAAACGTTGTATCTCCGCCTTGAGCCAAAATACTGTACTTTTCATTGCCGTCATATTGTTGATAAAATGAAGCATAGTGCCAATATTTGAATTTTTTGTTAGGCACAAGTTTTTTTGCTACACTATCTAAATAATTAGATTGTAGATTGTATGGAATTTCAACGAAATCTAATCTGTTCGATACCTGTTTGTCTTCGTGTTTTTTACAAGAAAGAATAGAAAGAAATAAAACAATCAAAATTGGTTTCATAGTCCGTATAAACTTATGTCGCATAATGTCCTGCCTGCTTTGAGTGGGTGAGGGATAGTTTTCCAAATGTATTAATTAAAGTAAAATTATTTGTGATAATAACCTCTCGAAATTGCTCCATTAGTGTTGATTATGTTGGTATTAAGTTTGGAGGTCTTCTGCAACATCTCCCTTCGCTTGACGGTATTGCGGCTAATTTAGCGAAAAGTTTCTAAGTGGAGGAGAAGGTTGCGTTTTTCCAATTTTCAAAATTAAAACTGAGCCGGCTATATCTCCAAACCACTTTTAGCAGTAGTGAGGATTTTCTATACTCTTAAGGCAGAACCAAAAATATTTTTATAAAAAAATATTACTATTACTATTGTCAGTGGAGAACTCAGGATTAAAAAAAAAATAGTTTGCCATTTACATTGTACTATTAAATTTTGGAATTTATACCACAAAAAGATTAAAGCAACTATTGTAAGCATCGATAAAAAAAATGCTGACAATATACTTCCCCAATTTTCATCATAAACTAAATATTTCGCTTCGTAAAGTGATTTCCATATTATGATAGTTATCATAAGTAAGATAATCGAGTAACTAATATTTATTGCCTTTTGATCAATCATAATTTACTTTTTCTTAAAACCACAAGCAATACCACTAATGCAATAAGAGTTAGACCAAATTTCCAATGAGTTTCATTAGAAACATTATGCGATGATCCAAGATACAATAACCACACAAAAGTAATTCCCAAAATTAAGATTCCCAGAATAATTGAAAGTGTTGTTTTCACAGATTGATTGTTTTTACACACAGTTTTGCACATTACTGCTAACGTCCCGCGGGCTTGGCGATGTTGCGGCTAATTTAGCGAAAAGTTTCTAAGTGGAGGAGAAGATTGCGTTTTTCCAAATACAAACTAAATCAGCAATATCGCCGAACCGCCGTTATAGGCAGTTATTATTCTTTGTAATTTTTTATCCAATCATCAAAATCTTTGCAGGTAACAAGTTGACCGTAGGAAGAATTAATGTAGCGTTTATGAAATTGCTCAAAACCGCTGTTAGTGGTGGTTTATTTCCACTTCCAATTTAAATCTTCAATATATTTAATGTCTAATTCAATCGAAAGTTTTTTTAAATAATCCTTAAATGCAGTTATATTTTCAATTTTCGATTTTTTAATTATCAAACCACCGCCTGATTTCAATCGTAGAAAGATGTGATTTTGAATTTCATTTATTTCTTCGACTTCTGAAAGACTCATTTTAGTTTCATTACCTTCACTTGAACTCTTAAAAAATTCAGGTTCGAATGTAACTTCCGATTCTTTATTAAATCTATTTTTATAGGTATCAAGGATGAATTTTTTGTAATGTTTTTTATAATGAGAAGCTAAATAAAACGGATATAAAAAAAGAGTAATTATAGCCATTCCTCCAAACACATAGGTTGTCATTAATTCATTGCGGTCATAAAACATTAAACCAATAATAATGAACATTATAATAACCCAAATTAGACTTTTTCTCCTTGCTTTTCGTACTGTTTCGCTTTTAGAAGAAATATATAATTGATGAATTAGAAAATCGTCTTGATTTAAACTATACTTTAATTTCATTATTGTTTTTTATAGATTATGTTTTTGTAAATCACCACTAACGTCCTGCCGGCTTTATGAAGTTGGGGATTTTTGTTCCCGAACCATTCCATTAGGACTGAAGTCAAATGTACAAAAAGACCGTTCCATTAAACACTAAAGCTCCAATTTCTTAAAACCGCTGTTAGTTGCTGTTATATAATTTATTCATTAGCAAATTGTAGCTATTCCAATTGCAAGTCATTTCAGCAAGTGTATCTATTTTGCTGTCTTTGGATATGGAGTATGTCATTCGTCCAGTACTGTTGCAAGTTCCTTTTCCATTTAAAGCAAATAATTCTGCTTCAAATTTTTTAATTGCATTTATTTCATTATTGGTTAGAATCCTTTTGCTATCTGCATTAGAATCAAGTAAATATTTTTCATTGAGATTTGTAATTTGATAGAAGGATTCCATTCTTGCAATGCATCCACCCCAAGTACGTAATTTATAGGACTCTCCATTTTTTAAATTATTTATCGGAATTAGTTTGTAATATTTTTTAAGTGGAAGTGAATCAAATAAGATTTTAGATCGATAAACTTCATTATTCTTCAAGTTTATTCGTTTAATAAAACTATCATGTTTTATATCGCTATATTCTAAAATATATTCTCCGTTTGGTAGACTATCAAAAACATATTTTTCATTTATAGCAATGTAATCGATTATGTCTTTTTTATATATAACAGAATCTTTATTAGAAAGTTTGAAAAGACTATACTTTATAGGGATAGTATCGTTAGTGTCCGATTTTGAAAAGGTAATTTCTATCTTATTGTAATGGTTATTACAACTAAACAAAGAGAATATTAATAATGTTATGACTATCGCTTTTTCCATAAATGCAATTAACGTCCCGCCGGCTTTGAGAAGGTGGGGATTTTTGTTCCTTTAGTTTGTTTTATCACTAAGTCAAATATACAAAAAGATCGTCCCATTATACACCCAAACTCCACTTGCTCAAAACCGCTGTTAGCGGCTGGCATTTAGACTATTTATAATCGTCAAAATTCACTTCTACTTTTTCAAATCTTTTATCTTTTAATAGAATTGAATTTATTTTATGCACGCATTCTTGATTATTTTCAGACATTATAAAAGCTAAATCCCATATATCTTTTGACAGCAAAAAATTTCCACTATCTGAATGAACTTCAAATATAAATTCATCGTTCATCCAAAGATCTGTTATTCCTTCAATTTTAGGATTTATTTCAATAATTGAATTTAATAAGTCAGATAGAAACTTTTCATTTTCAACACCACTAAAAATTTCAATCAGTAAATTTTCAGAATTATATTCAGGACGAAAATGATATTTATATTTATCTACATTCATATTTTTATTGTCGTCTTAATTTACGGCTTTTTGGTCGCTTGCTGCTAACTTACAAATATATGCACCCCGTCAAATATACAAAAAGAAGTTCCGGTTTGTACTGAACCCGGGTTTGCTCGAATCGCTGTTAGCTATAGTCTTTTATCCAGCCAAATTCGAGTCTGTATAATTCCCATTTTCATCAACCGTGATTTCTATGGAATGTCCCCAAAATATGTCATCATCATTACAGTAAATGGTGGAAGAGCAATCATTATTAAAACTAATGTTTTCTATTGAAATACGTTTTCTAAAATCTTCTTTGGTGATTTCTTGTTCTTCTTCTCCAGTTTCCTCATCTTCATCAAGCCAGTTATCGTTTTTTAAATCAACCATTTTTTCTTCCATTTCCAATAGCACTTTTTCATAGAACTTTGACTTTAATTGGTTATCAATAAAGGCAAGGACATTTTTAAAATTTTTGGGCGTTTCGTAGTGGATAATCAACTCAATGTCTTTGTTGTCAATAGTAAAAGTTCCTTCGTACCATTGGAATTTTTCATCATAAATGAGTTCTCCACATGAAGGAAGGTGTATTACTTTGTCCTCTACTTTTGGCTTTTCAGGTTTTTGGTATTGCTCGTTACAAAGATTCTTATATCCGTTTTCAATGTCTGTTTCCGTGAATTTCATCCAAAGCTTTTGGGAAAGCTCTGTTGCGTTTGTTTTGACAACTTTTTCGTCATATGTTATGATTTCAATTTGGTTGTCCTGAATCGTAAGTTTTTTATACTTCAGATTGTTTGGTAAATAAACGTTGTGCTGTCCGCCGCCGCCATCTTCAAATGCTTTCACAATAGTAATCCCGCATTGAAAATTTTCATCTTGCGGATGACAATTCAGCACACTTCTTTCCTCGTTCCAATACTGCACCTGAAAATACCTGAACAAAAGAAGCACAGAAAAATCTTCATTTACTGCGGCTAAAGGGGAGTAGGTTTTAAGTAATTCGTTTATTCCGTCTCTGTTTCCTTCTTTGGCGTTTTTCAGCATCTCCATAAGGTTGCAGTTCCAGGAATTTTTATATTTCATGTCTGTTGCTCCCTCAGCAGAACTTTGTTCAGAATTTGAATTCTTTTTAAATAAATTAAAAAATCCCATAAGTATTCAGGTAAGTTTAGAAGAATAGTATACCGAAAATAACGGAAATAGTTCATAAAAACGATTTCCGAAACATTTTTTTATTTCTTTTTATTGCACCAATGACACTCGTGATGACGTTGATAAAATAATTAAATCTACCGCACTATTTTTTAATGAATTTACATGTCTTGTTTATCTCTTTTACCTTCAGGAGATAGTTACCCTGAGGAAGGTCGCCGATCGGAATTTTGTTTCCTGCTTCAGTGAATTCTTTAATGAGTTTACCGGCCATATCGAACACCTGCACATTATGTAAGCCATTTTGTTGCGAGGTTTGAATATTCAGATAATCCGTTACTGGATTTGGATAAACGTACAGCTTACTTTTTGCTTCAAAAACAGGTTCATTGGTTCCCAATAATTCGTTGACTATTAAAGTCTGCTGAACAGGTACAGCAGCCTCATAAATATCATTACCAGCCTGTGAAGCCGTAATAATGCTGGTACCTGCGCCAACAATTGTTACCGTATTATTGCTGATAGTGGCAACGCCAGTATTGGAACTGCTGTAACTAACTGTCAAACCTGAAGAAGCGGTCGCCGTTAAATCGAATGCCGGATCACCGTAAGTTTTTGTTGGTATCGGATCGAAAGTGATGGTCTGCGGAGCCAAAACACGGCTTAGTACAATTTCTATGGGCAGGCCGTCTACAGTCGTGAACTGAATAGTGGTTTCTCCATTGGCTGTTCCTGTTATTGTGGCTGCTGCATTTGTCTGGATTATTTCCCAGTTCGTACCTTCTATCGTAATGTTCATTTGTCTGGTTACCGATGGTGCATTTCCTCTCCAGGTGAATCCAAGATCCGGATTTGTTACCGCGATCTGGAGGTCTTTCTGTACTGAATCATATCGTGTCATTACCAGACAAGGATAATCGGCACCCGTTAACTGGCCACTGTTATCGATTCCTGAAAGCGGACTAAAAAACGAGTATCCGAAGATTGCGTTTCCGCTCGCCGGCCTGTATTCCACTATATGGGCAATATGGTCTTTGCGGTGAACCGTATAAGGCTTATTCCCGGCAGTAACAAGATTATGCAGGTTGGTCATATCAGAGGCTGTTGCTTTTGGTATGCAGACATACTCATAGCCCTGATTTGTTGGTGCGAGTCCGTGGTCTATATAACCTATTGCATAATTGCCAACAGGATTAGCCGAAATAGTGGCTGGCCATAGTTGCGTATGCTGAGGGGTTTGCTGATCCGCTCTGGTCAGTTTAATGTCACCGCTACCGGCAAATACATAAAAGCCGGTACTATAATTATCCACGAGCCAATGGTTTCCGCTACTGGTATAAGTATTGTCATAAGTGCTTGCCTGCAATAAATTTCCGTCCGCGTTTACTACATCATTACCGGTTCTTGTTTTGCGTTGGAATAAGGTAGTGAGCGTTGTATTTGAAGTATCATTATTGCCAATCCCTGAACCGAGGCAAATCAGCATGTTGTCAAATGTAAATACGGATTTTTTGAAAACGAAGGTCGGGTTATGGTTATCGGCAGAGTAAGTGGTACCCCATCCTCTGTTTTGTGCTTCCTGAAAATCCATGGCAAACACACCATACGTACCATGAATCGCTTTCAGGTAGTTACTGTTTTTGTTTGCAAAACTTAAGGAGCCAACAAATTTTTTCTGCTGTATTTCGTCTAATCGCTCTTTTTCAGCATGAAGCTTATCCCACGGAAGATAGATAACGGTAGTCCCGGGATTATAATTCCAGTTCCAGGTTGTAACATCAAAACCATTTCCTGTGAGCGCATCGCCGGGATAAATAATTTCAACTGCCCCATAACTTTGGTAACGTCCGTAACGATTTGCATCTGAAAAAATCTCTGCACCAAACATATTGTCACTGAATCCCTTGCATACGGCTAACCAATTGTCTTTACGATAAATACCTGCCATGCTGTGGTTAAACTGAAAGTAGCCCGAATTAAAAGCAGCCTGGGTATTGTTTCCGAAGGGCGCATAGCTACCCCAAACACGATTGTAATAGGTCGCCAGAACCGGATCTGATGCGCCGGTACCTAAGATACTGCCTCCGGCCACTGCCAAATTACGGAAATTATATCTGGAAAGGGTTATGGTCAGTTCATAAGGTTTACGTCCGGCCATGGATAAGGATCGTATGAGGTTGTCATTGGCAAATGTGGTTTGTGCCATAATAGCGTCCCTAAAGCGAAGATAGGCTTGGCTGCTTACCTGAAAAGAAGTCTCCCTCAAATAATAAACAATATCCGACGGAAGGTTAAAATCATACATATACGAAGTGTAAGCCGACTGGTGATGGAAGCCGGAACCGTCGGGCTTAATCCCATCCGAAGTTCCCTGTGTATGACTGAAAAACCGTTCCATAAAACGTTTAAAACCTTTCATGTAACGGTAGCGCTCATCAGCAGAATCGATCCATTTTACATAGCCCAGGGTGGCGGTTCCGCTGTTTCCCATATGGTCAACATTTATGCCGTAATCATAGGTGGCACCCCAGAAATAATCAAAATCATGGTGCTGGTATAGTACATTTTCAAACAGACTTTTTACAAATGCATTCTCTTTGATCCGCGGAATCAATATTGCCGGTATTACGAAGACCCTGTAATCATATTGATTGTAATCATCGCTCAGGGAACCATTGCAAAGGCGGTCTGATACCAGCCATACGGTATTGGTCGCCTTGGTCAATATATCTGTATCGTTAGGATTAAATTTTAGGTGTTGGGCAAAGGTTTTCAGAAACGCTAACTGGTTAAAATTCGTAACGGCGGTTCCATTTCCGGTGATGGTATATCCGCTTACTGTAATGCCAAGTGCATTATAACTGTCTATTGCGGCAGTAAGCGCTGCGGCAGTGGGGGCAGCAGTTCCTAAATAAGCATCTGAAAAACGCTGGATTATGGTCTCTATTTCTGCTTCTACAGTTGGATTAGAGGCTTCTAAGGGTAAGTCGGGTGTCAGGCTCATGGAACAGGCGGGTGGAGGAGGTGGCCCGGCTAATTCAAGTTGTACTGATGTATTGGAAGGATATGTAATTAATCCGGTATAACCTGCCGGGACTTGTGTCGTACTAAAACTCCCTGAAACAGTACCTGCCGTTGCTTGCACGAGAGTAAACACTGCGGCATCCGTTGCATAGGAATTAATAAGATCCAACCGGATTGTTGACGGATTGCCGATCATAACATTTCCTGTCACCCTTAATTGATCGTATTGCGTGGAGGCTGTTGTCCCTTTTGCCTGAACATGCAAAATGCCATTGTTTCCTAATGTAAAATTGCCATTGACCTGCAGCGTTCTTGTAGTTGTAGCAGTAGCAACGCCAAAATCCAATAGCGAATTCACAGTAAGATCCGAACCTATGGTAACGGACGATGCGCCCGGCCATAATTGATTATCAACACTAAAGTTATTAAGTACCATGGCCGCAGGATCAAAAAAGAGAGTAGAAGCCCTGACGCCGCCAAGAGTAAGATTGGCAGCAGCATTTCCTTTTATCAGTCTTGTTGCTGTGCCGCCCTGAATACTGGATACCTGCAAATTATAACCTGCCAGATCGATTGTAGCACTTGCGCTATTATAAATTATTGGACTGTACCATTTGCAATTACCTGCTAATATGCGGTTCTTCGTAATTTGAAACCCTGCTGAGGCCGTATTAACGACACCGGAAGTCTGGATAAGGTTAATAGTCCTTAAACCATCACCACCCAAATAAATTCCTCTGGTACTGGCAGCGTCGTGAATCGCTGTAGTTCCTGTTACATTTCCGTTAGCGCCAAAAAAATTACTTCCGGTTCCGGCGTTGAGTGTTTTTATCGTGCCATTCCATGTAAGAAGCCCGTTAACATTAAAAGAGCTGGCTGTGGCATTATTGTTATGAATGATTGTTCCTCCTGCATTGATGTTCAACGCACTAATATTCATTGCGGCGGTAATCGTTGCTATTCCGCCATCTAATATTATAAGATTGTCTGTTGCCGCAATAGCGATTGTAGCTAAACCCGTAAGCCCATCCGGATTGGTAGTCCAGTTGGTATTAACAGAACC
>NZ_CAMLMK010000106.1 GCF_946481155.1 uncultured Flavobacterium sp. | reverse complement strand
ATTGCTTAACCTCTCGGTTTTTTCTTGTTGTCTTTTGGACCTACTTTAGACATTGCGCAACGGAAACCGATATTGTCAGTTGCCATATCCTGCGGATAATATCTTCTTGAAGCAGGGTCTAGCCAGTAAGCTCTGTCTCTCCATGAACCTCCTTTGTAAACTCTTGAATCGTCATTTACTAAAGTTGTTCTTTTTGAAGATTTGTCGAACTGTCTCTTCATGTTTCCTAAACTGTCAACAGAAATCTGGTGTTTAGGTGAATCGTACATTCTTTTAGTGTCAGCTCCTTTTTTACCGTCTGTTTCTTCTTCAGCATCAGCGAATTTGAAGTAACGGGTTGACTGCTTGTCACCATCTCTGTAGTTTCTGTTGTCAGATGTAGAGAAGTTGTAACGTAAGTAAGTTTCGTTTTCATCAACCGGAACTTGTGCAATCTGACCAGGGAAATTTCTAGCCATTACTTTACCGTTGCTTAACGTATCGTATGCAATGCTTTCTGTTGTAACCATCTCCACTTTACCGTCTTCGCCAATTTTATTTTTGGTATAAACGTTACCTCTGAAGTAGTTGAAATCATTTGCTTCGTCGTCAACCATTGGACGGTAAACGTCCTGTACCCATTCTGCTACGTTACCAGCCATGTCATATAAACCAAAGTCATTTGGAGGATATGATTTAACTTTGTTAGTGATATCAGCACCGTCATCAGACCAGCCTGCGATTCCACCGTAATCTCCTTTACCTTGTTTGAAGTTAGCCAATTGATCACCTCTTTGTGCTCTTTTTCCAGAACGGGTGTATTGACCTTTCCAAGGATATTTCTTTTTACCTTTATAGATGTTGTACTCTCTGATTCCGTTCAAAGCAGTTGCAGCATATTCCCACTCAGCTTCAGTTGGAAGTCTGTATTCTGGCAAAATGATACCTGATGCTCTTTGTGCGAAAACGTTTTTAGGTTCGATAGTTTTACCGTCTTTAGTAGTTTTAGCTTTAGCATTTTTGCCTTTCGCTCCTTTTTTACCTCTGAAAACGATTTCTTCGTTACCTCCAAAACTTGTTGATGGACTAGCTAAATAAGCCTCAGTAGAGAATGTGTTTTGAGCATCAACATCATTGATTTTAGCATCTTTTTTCAAATACTGCTCTCTTTCAAGGATAGCCTCATTCACACGGTCTGTTCTCCATTTGCTGAATTCAGTAGCCTGAATCCAGTTAACACCTACTACCGGATAGCTTCCGTAGGCAGGGTGTCTCAAATAGTTGTTGGTCATTGTTTCGTTGTAACCTAAACGGTTTCTCCAAACCAATGTATCAGGAAGTGCTCCTGTATAGATGTTTTTGTAATTTTCATCATCTGGCGGGAATACAGTTTTTAACCAAAATAAGTATTCTGCATACATCATATTGGTAACCTCTGTTTCATCCATGTAGAATGATTGAACGTGTTGCTGATTGGCTGTGTTGTTCCAGTCGTGCATCACGTCATCTTCAACTTTACCCATGGTAAATGTTCCACCTTCAATAGCAACCATTCCCGGAGGAGTTTCTTGCTTTTTAAACTTGTCGTTGTACTGGAAACCACCTTTTTTGTCGTTGATTTTCCATCCTGTTGCCTGTGAACCTCCTTTGGACGACCCTTTTTTACTACAACTAGTAAAAGATATTGCCAGCGCTAAAGCTGCGAACATCTGCAAAGTCATAATTCTTCTAATTTTCATACTTCTAAGTAGGTAATAAATTTAGTGCCGCAATATAGTAATTAACCATTAAAACGCAACAACTTTTTTTCAAATTATTAAAAAAAATATAAAATCGTGTTAAACATCATTTCCATAACGCTTTTAATCAATATATATTGTGCAAAATTAGCTATTAAAGAAAATATTTTTTCTATTTGTAATAACTTTTGAATTAATACGTTTTGTATATAATGAAAAAATACTTACTTCTTTTACTTGTCATCACTGCAGGTTTTTGTTTTGGTCAGCAAAGAGGGGATGTTATTGTTGAATGGCAGCCCACTACAAACTATTATATTGATTCTATTCCTTATATGGTTCCGCAATTCAAAATTGAGAATTTCGAGTTTAATCCGGTGGAAAAGACCATACAGTTCAGAAAAAGAATCAGCGTTCAAAACCCGGTTGATGAAAATTCTCTGGTGGTTTCAAATGTTATCTATGAAACAATGCCTAAGGAAGATCTGAAGGACCTTTCTTTTGCAAAACTTCCGACGCAATTAAATGCTTCGATTGATTATACAACAGGAAGAGAGGTTCAAAGTGTACTACTTTCTTTCTCTCCAATAATAAAGGAAGGAAATGTTGTTAAAAAAATCAAATCTTTTTCCTATTCTTTTTCAGGGGGACAGAGTAAAAGTTCGTCCATTCGGAGAACGGTTGTAAGTTCTAATCTGGCTTCCGGCGACTGGTATCGTTTTTATATTGAGAAGTCCGGTGTATATAAATTGTCTAAAAGTTTTCTGCAACAGTTAGGATTCAATGCTAATGTCGATCCAAGAAGAATCAAAATTTACGGAAACGGCGGTAGGATGGTGCCACTTTTAAATTCTATTCCTTATCCTATGGACGTTGAGGAAAATGCGATTCAGGTAATTGGAGAGGACGATGGATCTTTTGATAGTGATGATTATGTGCTTTTTTATGCGGAAGGTGTCGATGTCTGGAACGACGAGAGTCAAACCAGCGTAAACCTGTTCGATACCAAATCCTATTACTATGTAACCGCTCAGGGCGGAAACGGGAAACGGATGGATATTAATACTCAGCCAGCCGGGTCGTCCACTATGGTTTTTACCAATTTCGATGATTATCAGTATCATGAAGTGGATAAAACCAATGTAGGGAAACTGGGCAGAAAATGGGTAGGTGAAAATTTCAATATAGAAGACACCCAGTCTTTCGATTTTACTTTTCCGAATTTAGTGACGGCAACGCCGGTTAAGATTAAAGTAAATGCTGTTTCGGCTTCGTTTGGAATCACTTCTTTTAAGATTAGCGCAAATAATCAGGATGTTGCGACACTAGATTTTCCTGCTTTAATCCCCACTGTCCATGTAAGTGGCTATGAAAGGGTTTTTGAAGGGACATTTACCTCTTCTTCTCCAAATGTGTCTCTCCAATTCGAATTTGATAACGGAGGAGTGCCTTCGGCGAACGGTTATCTTGATAATGTTTCGCTTATAGCTAAAAGGAACCTTCAGGGTTACGGGCAACAATTCTTATTTCGAAACGATTTGGCAGGGTCAAATATCGGAATTGGCGAATACCAGTTTACCAGCGCAAGCGGAATTTCTCAAATTCTGGATGTCACAGATATTTATAATGTTACGAAAATTGAAAATTCAGGGCAGGCAAATTTCTCTTTCAAAGCTACCCTGGGTGAGGTGCGAAAATATGTGGCTTTGGATTTAGCTAATATCTACACACCGCCAAGTCAGTCCAATACGCGAATCGTAAATCAGGATTTAAAAGGAACTGTTTTTAAAAATGACGCCGGAGTTTTTCAGGATGTCGATTATCTTATCGTGACGCCTACTTCATTAAAAGCGCAGGCAGAAAAATTAGCAAACTTTCACAGAAGTTATTCGCAACTTAATGTAAAAGTAGTGGAGCTTCCTTTGATTTACCAGGAGTTTTCGTCCGGGAAGCAGGATATTGGTGCGATCCGAAATTTCATTAAATACATTTATTTCAATGCCTCGCAGCCGGATAAACGAATTAAATACGTGAATCTTTTCGGAGATGCTTCTTATGATTATAAAAACCTGACTTTTGGAAATACAAACATAGTACCTGTCTTTGAAGCGCTTTATCAGGTGTCATCCAATTCCGGCGCGACGGCAATTAACTTTTCAAATTATCTCACGTTTATGTCGGATGATTTCTATGCCCTGATGGATGATGATGAAGGAACCATGCAGTCCCTGAAGGATTTAGATATAGCCGTGGGAAGAATGTTGGTCAGTTCTCCGGAACAGGCCGATCAGATGGTAACTAAAATTATAGATTACCATGATGAAAAATCATATGGGAGATGGCGTAATAAATACGTAATCATTTCTGATGATGCTGAAGATCAAACCGATGCGACTTTACAGCAAAATCTGGATAACCTGGCCGATGAGCTTTATGCTCAAAAGCCGTTCATGAATGTCAAGAAAATTCACTCCGATTCCTATATGCAGGTAACTGCTGCGGGTGGGGAACGTTATCCTACCGCTAAAGCAGATTTTATCAATGAATTTGAAAGCGGAGCGCTTGTTTTTAATTATTTCGGACATGGCGGTGAAGACGGATTGGCGCAGGAACGTTTATTGGATAAACTGGATGCGCAAAATTTAACCAACCGTTACAGATATCCGCTGTTTGTTACAATAACTTGCGAATTTACGCGTTTTGATAATCCATCCCGTCCCACTGCAGGTGAGGCTATGTTTTGGAATAAAGCAGGAGGAGCAGTGGCATTGGTGACTACAACCAGGGAAATTGGGATTACCACAGGAGAAAATATTAATGAGGTGTTGAATTCCAAATTGTTTTCTTTTGGATCCAATACTTATGTGACCATTGCAGAAGCGTTGCGCCAAACGAAAAATCTGGCGGTCTATAATGACAGGAATGTGGTTTTCTGCGTAGGAGATCCGGCTTTAAAATTGGCAATCCCGAAACCGAAGGTGATACTGACGAAAGTCAATGACGTTCCGACTACACAACCAACTGATATTCTGAAAGCGTTAAGTTATGTAAAACTATCCGGTGAGGTTGTGGATGAATTTGATGTTTTGCAGGCGGATTACAACGGGGATTTGGCAGTTCAGATTTTCGATAAAGAGATAAACAGAAGTACCTTGGGTAACGATGGAACCCTAGATGGTAGCGGGCAATTGCTGATCATGGACTTTACCACATTAGGCGAAACCATTTTCAGAGGAAATGCTGCGATTGAAAACGGGAAATTTGAGTTCGGTTTTATTGTGCCAAGGGATATCCGAATTCCGGTTGGAAACGGGAGGGTAAGTTTTTATGCCAAAAAGGACCAGCCGCTCGACAATCATACGGGTTACGATGCGTCTATCCGAGTAGGGGATATCAATACTAATGCAGTTGCAGATAATTTGCCGCCGAGAATCAAGTTGTATATGAACGACGAGTCTTTTGTTTCGGGTGGGATTACCAATGCATCGCCTCTGTTTCTGGCGTATCTTGAAGATGAGAATGGTATAAATACCGCCAGTGGAATTGGGCACGATATAGTGGCGATTTTGGACGGCAATGAAAATAACCCGTACATATTAAATGATTATTATGAAACGGAGCCTAACGATTATACAAAAGGAAAAGTGAGATTCCCGTTCAGGGATTTAGCGAAAGGATTGCATACGCTGACTTTAAAAGTGTGGGACGTGTACAATAATTTCGCTACGGCAGAAATTCAGTTTATTGTGATGGGAGACGAAGAAGTTGCACTGTCAAACGTACTGAATTATCCGAATCCTTTTGTGAGTTATACCGAATTCTGGTTCTCTCACAACCGTCCGTTTGAAACATTGGACGTGCAGGTGCAGATTATGACAATTACTGGTAAGGTGATTAAGACCATTAACCAGTCCGTAATAACAGAAGGTTTCTTGTGCCGCGATATAAAATGGGACGGGAAAGATGATTTCGGAGATAAGATTGGAAAGGGAGTATATGTTTACAAAATGACGGTGAAATCATTAATCTCAAATAAAAAAGCAGAAAAAATAGAGAAACTTGTAATACTTTAAGAAAGTAGTATATTTGTTAAATAAATTAGTAAGATAAAAATGAAAAAAATATCCATAGTGTCCTTGTTCCTGCTTGTTTTTCAGTTGGTTAACGCGCAGGATAGAGTGATTACAACCGGGGTTCCTTTTTTATTAATTTCTGCAGATGCCCGCGCAGCCGGAATCGGAGATATGGGGGCAGCCACTTCAGCAGACGTTTTTTCACAACAATACAACCCTGCAAAATATGCGTTTTCGCCCAATAAATATGGGTTTTCCGTTAGTTATACGCCTTATTTGACCAGCATTGCTAATGATATTTCATTAGGTCAGGTTACTTTTTACGACCGTATCAACGACCGAAGTGCATTCGCAGCCAGTTTGCGTTATTTCGGTTTGGGAGATATTGAATTAAGAGAAACAGGGGATCCGGGTGAAATACCGCGTACGGTTAGTCCAAATGAATTAGCATTCGATCTTTCCTATTCCCTGAAATTAAGCGAGCAGTTATCCATGGGGGTTGCGGGCCGTTATATTCGTTCCAACTTAAAAATTCCTGATGGAAACACAGACGCCTCTGCAGCAAACTCTTTTGCAGTGGACGTTGCGGCATTTTATCAGTCGGAAGAATTTGCGATGAGCGATTTCAATGCGCGATACCGACTTGGCCTTAACCTGCAAAATATGGGACCGAAAATTTCTTATGACGGCGATGTAGAGCGTAGCTCAAACTTCCTGCCTTCCAATTTTAAACTTGGTGCCGGCTTCGATTTCATCCTTGATGAATATAATAAAGTTTCCGTTATAGGAGAAGTTAATAAATTGATGGTGCCAACACCTGAAAAGGTAGAGCCAACTGATTTGGACGGAGACGGAACAATTGAGCAAAGCGAGATTACTGCTGCTTATTCCGCGGCAAACGAACGCTATAGAAATATTGGCTGGGCTTCCGGTCTTTTAAAATCTTTCGGGGATGCTCCGGACGGTTTTGGTGAAGAGTTAAAAGAATTTACCTGGGCTTTAGGTGCTGAATACTGGTATCAGGAGTCTTTCGCTTTCAGAGCAGGATATTTTAACGAAAGCGCCGAAAAAGGAGCGAGGAAATTTGCAACTATCGGAGCCGGATTTAAATACAATATTGTTAAAGTAGATGTTTCCTATTTGTTCTCAACTTCAAAAGTGAGAAATCCATTGGAAAACACATTGCGTTTTTCACTGACCTTCAATTTCGGCGATTCGTATGACGATCTATAGTAGAAAACAATAATAAATAAACTATCCAAATTCGTAAGAGTTTGGATTTTTTGTCTGTAATAATTTGATTAAATGAAGAACATTACCATTACATCAACTTTTTTGGTTTACGATTCCATGGAAGAGCTTTCTCCGGAAGTAAAAGATTTGATGACCCAGGCGATTGAAATCAGAAAAAAAGCCTACGCCCCGTATTCGAAATTTAGAGTCGGAGCAGCAATATTACTGGATAACGGAAAAGTAGTTTTAGGGTCCAATCAGGAAAACGCCGCTTACCCCTCTGGTTTATGCGCTGAAAGAGTTGCCATATTTCATGCGGGCGCCATTTATCCTGATGCCAAAATTGTAAAAATGGCAATTTCCGCGACCGCAGATGATAAAGAAATGTCCGAGCCGATACCTCCGTGCGGCGCTTGCAGGCAGTCAATTGCGGAATATGAATTCCGTCAGGAGCTCCCGATTGAAATTTATTTCATGGCTGCCGTAGGGAAAGTTTATAAGTCAGATTCCCTGAAGAATTTGCTGCCATTGATGTTTGATAAAAACTTTTTATAAAAAGAATAATTTAACGTCTTTAAATTTTCACGTCTTAAAGGGAAGTGTTATTTTTGCCGTTCGCAAAATTGTGTAATATAGCTTAAAAGAGCAACAATAGATGAAACCAATCACAAAAGAAGTTTACCTTAAATGGTATGAAGACATGCAGTTCTGGAGAAAGTTCGAAGACAAACTCGCTGCATTATACATTCAACAGAAAGTAAGAGGGTTTTTGCACTTATACAACGGTCAGGAAGCAGTATTAGCGGGAGCTTTACATGCTATGGACCTGTCTAAGGACAAAATGATTACCGCTTACCGTAACCACGTTCAGCCGATCGGAATGGGGACAGACCCAAAACGGGTTATGGCAGAATTGCTGGGTAAAGTAACCGGAACTTCTAAAGGTATGGGCGGATCCATGCACATTTTCGATAAAGAGCATGGTTTTTTCGGTGGTCACGGAATCGTGGGAGCGCAAATCCCTGTAGGTGCCGGAATCGCTTTCGCCGATAAATATTTCAATACAGGAGGTGTGACCTTAACCTATTTTGGTGATGGTGCAGCACGTCAGGGATCGCTTCATGAAGCCTTCAATATGGCGATGTTGTGGAAACTTCCTGTCGTTTTTATTGTTGAGAACAATGGGTATGCGATGGGTACTTCGGTAGAAAGAACTGCTAATCATACTGATATCTGGAAATTAGGATTAGGATATGAAATGCCATGCGGGCCGGTAGATGCCATGAACCCGATCAAGGTGGCCGAAGCAATGCACGAAGCTATTGACAGAGCACGTCGTGGCGATGGACCAACCTTCCTTGAAATGAAAACATACCGTTACAGAGGACACTCGATGTCGGATGCACAGCATTACAGAACCAAAGAAGAGGTGGAAGAATACAAAAAAATCGACCCAATTACTCAGGTTCTGGATATCATCAAAGAGAATAAATATGCTACGGATGCAGAAATCGAAGTCATCGACCAAAGAGTAAAAGACTTAGTGGACGAATGCGAGAAATTTGCAGAAGAATCTCCATATCCGGAAGTGAATCAGTTATACGATGTTGTTTACGAACAAGAGAATTATCCATTTATTCCACATAAATTATAATCGATTATGGCAGTAGTAATTACAATGCCGCGTTTAAGCGACACCATGACCGAAGGAGTTGTGGCAACCTGGTTAAAGAAAGTAGGCGACACGGTAAAAGAAGGTGATATCCTTGCGGAAATTGAAACCGACAAAGCTACAATGGAGTTTGAGTCGTTCAACGCAGGAACACTTTTACATATAGGGATTCAGGAAGGCGAATCGGCTCCTGTGGATTCCCTTTTAGCAATTATTGGGAAACCGGGAGAAGATATCTCTGGACTTTTAAGTGGAAATGGCGCTCCGAAAGCTGAAGCTGCTCCGGCTGCTGAAGCAAAAGAAGAAGCTCCAAAAACTG
>NZ_CAMLMK010000105.1 GCF_946481155.1 uncultured Flavobacterium sp. | reverse complement strand
AATTCCGGTCATTGGTTTTTAGGGCATGAGTGAGATAACAAATGGCTTTTATAACTTACCGCAAAGTCTTCCGCAGAAAATAAATAAATGCTATAGCAGTGATGTTGTAGCTTTTTTAATTAATTCTAGATTTTACAAATACTTCCAAAATCGGGTATTTATACTCTTGTTCAAATAGTTGTGATGAAATACTTTGGCTGTATACAAATAATGCGTCTTGGATGCATACCAATCATTCACCAAATAACTAAAAATCAACAATTATGAGCAACACCAGAAGTGCCCAACTCTATTTCATGGACGAAGATCCTGGAAACCAGATTATTAGTATCGCAATATTGCATACAAGCCTCAAAAAAGGACAATATGTTAATCCCAATCCCAATGAAAAAGATCCCTATAGCGTTTATGCGTGGAATATAAAGGATTCTTTGGGCTTTGAAAAAGTAGGCGATTGGTGGGAGAAGTATTGTCTTACCATTGATAAGGACCAGCATGATGTTTGGGCCGTTACCCTGCAGCGCCGGCATAACCGATATGTTGAATACCTCGAGCAGAAAGAAGGCTTTTGGAAAAAATTAGGAGAAGAAGTGGTAAAGGAAGTCTGCAATGCTGCTATTGATACCATTGATTTTTTGGACGACGAAACAACAACTCCTGTCCTGGAATTTGCTACAGATAAATTAATTCACCACCTGTTCACGAAAGATGACGGTGATGTGATGATCAAAAACTGGGTACATTGGGCTTCTTATAAAATAGAATTTAAATTGAAAGAACACAGCGCGAAAATCCACTCCACAGAGCACAGCACCTCGTGTAAAGTAGAGCGTTTTGGTAATCAGAATGAGAAAAAAATGGTTAATGGGAAGGTAAATGCCGAGAGGGTTTAAATAAATATAGAAACAATAAAACAACCTCGATTAAGTTGATTTAATCGGGGTTTGTTTTTTTATAAAGTGAAAAAGATGATCCCTAACTGTTTCATCTTTTTGTTTACGATTTATTAAATTATTATTATTTCGCTTTAGGATCTTTATAAGGATGTTCCTTTAGTTCAAAAAGTAAAAATTTTACCGTTGCAGTACCCACGTTTTCAGTTACATGCGGACCTTCTGGATCACCGGTGCCGGAATCTCCGGCTATATCCATTTGCAATAGTGGCATTGAGAAATAAAACAAAACAGTCAACCTAAAAAAATAGTAGTTTTGTTTCTTCAGAAAATAAAAATGAGAATTATAAATCCTGACAACAATTTTGATGTACTGGTTTCTTTTATCCGGGAAGAAATTGGTGAATTCAATATGGAAATAAACAGAGAAACGCTTATTGAAGACCATTTAGGCGTAACTGGAGGTGAAGCTGTAGCTTTAATTCATAATTTCGGCAAAAAGTTCAATGTTGATCTTAGCGAATTTGATTATTCCAGCTATTTTTATCCTGAACCAAGCTTTTTTATTACTTTCAAACCCATTCTTTCATTAACGGTCGGGGATATTTATGATGCAATCGAAACCGGAAAATTGGTATAATCGAAATAAACTGCTGATTAATAATGACAAAAGACAGCTTTCTTCAGAAAAAGCAAACCATTCTGGCAATAATCCAAAAGAGAATTGACAGCTGTAATGAAACTGACCGCGAATTAAATTCTCTAAAGGAAGTTTTGCGCATCCTTGATGATTATACTTATGAAAACCGGATAAAATATAAAGGCTTGGCAACAAGAGTGCTTATTGACAGCCTTCAATTGGATTATCAGATTGGTGAGCTGGTTATAGTTTTTGATAATTCAATCGCTTAATACATCTGCACAATTGTGATATCATTTGTAAAGAAAGTAAGAAAAATATATCTTTGAAATCCTAAAAATCAATCAATAAACAAACTGTATGAAAGCAAAGCATTTTGCACTGCTTGCGGCCGGAACTGTCCTGGCGCTGACAAGCTGTAAAAAGAAAGAAACAGAAGAAGCGATGGTACAACCTGATCCGTTGGCCATGAACCGCGATACTACTGTGAGTCCGGGAGAAGATTTCTTTTATTATACCAATGGCGGATGGTTCAAGAAAAATCCTATTCCTGAAACAGAAAGCAGCAACGGTATTTTCCGTACAATTGGCGATACCATCAACGAACAGATAAAATCTATCTGTATAAAATCAGCTGAAGATACTGACGCCAAAAAAGGCAGCAACAAACAAAAAATCGGTGATTTCTATGCTTCCGGAATGGACACGATTGCAATTGAAAAGGCAGGTATCACTCCATTAAAAACGGAAATGAGCCGTATCGATGCAGTAAAAGACGTTGCTTCATTAAACGAAGCGATGGCGCGTCTGCATACAATCGGCGCAGGACCAGCTTATAGTTTTTACTTAGGTCAGGATGACAAGATCAGTACGAAATATGCTTTGTTCTTTTCTCAAGGCGGTTTAGGATTAGGTGATCGTGATTACTATTTCAATACCGATGCAGAAACTACGAATATCCGTAACGAATATGTAAAACATATTCAAGCCATGTTGCAGCTAATCGGACAGGACAATGCAACAGCAGCTAAAAATGCGGCTTCCATCATGAAACTGGAAACGGATTTGGCTAAGAACTCAAGAAAACTGGAAGCGCTTCGTGATCCGGTTAAGAATTACAATAAGATGTCGGTTGCCCAATTCAAAACTTTAGCACCAAACCTAAATGCAGACAAAATGCTTGCCACTATGAAAGTAGCTAAAGCGGATTCTGTTATCGTGGGTCAGCCCGAGTTTTACAAAGGCTTAAACCAGTTGGTGAAAACGTATTCCATTGAAGAATGGAAAACCTACCTGAAATGGGATTTACTAAACAGTTATGCAGCTTATCTGAATAAAGATATTGAAAAACAAAACTTCAAGTTTTATTCAACGATAATGAATGGCGTAAGCAAGCAAAAGCCAAGATGGAAGCGGGTAGTAGCCCGCACGGATGCTTCATTGGGTGAGCTAATCGGACAGGTGTATGTTGCTGAATATCTGCCTAAAGGAACAAAAGAAAAACTTCTTGAAATCGGAAACAACATCCGCGATGTCTATGCCGATCACATCAAGAAATTGGATTGGATGAGTCCGGCAACGAAACAAAAAGCACTTAGCAAACTGAGCAAAATCGTAATGAAAGTGGGTTATCCCGACAAATGGAAGGACATGAGCAGTGTAAATATCGACAGAAAATCGTATGCTGCCAATGTAATGGCGACCAACAAATGGGAATATGATTATATGATCAACAAGTATGGCAAACCGGTAGACAGAACGGAGTGGGGCATGTATCCGCAGACTTACAATGCATATTACAATCCTAGCAATAACGAAATTTGCGTACCGGCTTGTAACATTATCGTACCGGGATTTGAAGGAAGAATGCCGGATGATGCTGTATTGTACGGTATTATCGGAGGATCTACATTCGGACATGAAATCACGCATGGTTTTGACGATCAGGGAAGCCAGTATGATGAAAAAGGAAACCTAAACAACTGGTGGACAGCAGAAGATTTGAGAAAATTCAAAGAAAAAACTAAACTGATTGTTGAGCAATTCAATAAATATGAAGTTTTAGAAGGCAAATTCGTAAACGGAGATGCTACCCAAGGTGAAAATATTGCCGATTTAGGCGGTGTGGTTATGGGTTATGAAGCTTTCAAAAAGACGCAGCAGTTCAAAAACAATCAGGTAATTGGTGGTTTAACTCCGAATGAGCGTTTCTTTATGTCTTACGGTTATGCGTGGATGGTTAACATTAAGAAAGAAGCTTTAGCGCAACAGATAATGACAGATGTTCATGCTCCGGCACAGTTCCGTATCAACGGACCGGTAAGTAATATTCCTGAATTCTATACTACGTTCAAGATCAAGAAAGGCGATAAAATGTATCGTCCGGAGGAATCCCGAATCGTAATCTGGTAATCATTTTAACCATATAGAAACATAGAAATTAGAAAACCATCTGCTTCGGCAGGTGGTTTTTTTATTTGCAAAAGATTCATTAATGAGCATTCAATCTTAATTTTCTTATATTTGTTTAAAAGTAATAATTGCGTGAGTCAGATTAACAAGCTTAAAATATTAAACGACCCTATTTATGGTTTTATAACCATTCCAAATACTTTAATTTACGATTTAATTCAGCATCCGTATTTCCAGCGTTTACGCCGTATTTCCCAAATGGGGATGTCGTATCTGGTCTATCCGGGCGCACATCACACCCGCTTTCATCATGCGTTGGGATGTTTGCATATCATGCAGAAAGCGGTTCAGACACTTCGGTTTAAGGAAGTGGAAATTTCCGAGGAAGAAGAGAATGCTCTTTACATCGCCATCCTGTTGCACGACATCGGACACGGACCTTTTTCCCATGCGATGGAGCACAGTATTGTAGAAGATGTACATCACGAGGAAATTTCGATGTTGTTTATGAATGAACTGAATGCGCAATTTGGCGGACAGCTTTCCCTGGCCATTCAAATCTTTAAAGGAGATTATCATCGAAAATTCATGCTGCAGCTTATTTCAAGTCAGTTAGATATGGACCGGATGGATTACCTGAAACGCGACAGTTTTTATACCGGTGTTGCTGAAGGGAATATCAATTCGGAGCGATTAATCCAGATGATGCATGTTGTGGATGATGTTTTGGTGATTGAAGAAAAAGGGATTTATTCGGTAGAACAATTTTTAGTCGCCCGACGATTGATGTATTGGCAGGCCTATCTTCATAAAACAAGCCTTGTAGCCGAGCTGACACTAACAAAAATGCTGAAACGTGCCAAGGAACTTACACAAAAAGGAGTACAGCTTCCATGCAGCGCACCATTGCAATACTTTATGAATCACAAAGTTACATTAGATGAGTTTGATGCAACAAATCTGAAAACTTTTGCGTTATTAGATGACTTTGATATTGTCAGCGCTATAAAAACGTGGCAATTTCATGAAGATTTTGTGCTTTCATCCCTATGTAAAATGATCATTAACAGGGATTTGCTGAAGATAAAAATGGTAGCCGAAAAGGTTGAAAAAAAGCAGGTTACCGAGTTGAAAGAGAAATTAATGGAACTACAGTCGTTGTCAGATAAAGAAGCGGATTATTTCATTTTTAAAGGCAAAATAAAGAATCAGGCCTATAATAAAACCGGGGAACCAATTCATATTTACAAGAAAGACAAGACTATCGAAGACGTGGTAGAAGCTTCCGATCAGCTGAATCTGAAAGCTTTATCAAAACCGGTTACCAAATATTACCTCTGTTTTCCAAAAGTGTTAATGGAAAGGTAACTTTTAATTAAATTTTAATATTTTTGCAAGCATGAAAAGCGCAAAGTTAAAATGGAGGTATGAAGAGGATGCGATAATCAGAAAATTCCATCTTATATAGTTGGAAATTATAATCGAATAAGATGAAATTCACGGCAGAACAAATAGCAGGTATATTGGAAGGTGAAGTTGTTGGAAATCCATCAGCGGAAGTCTTCAAATTGGCTAAAATCGAAGAAGGAACGGAAGGTTCGCTTACTTTTTTGGCCAACCCTAAATACCTTAATCATATCTATACCACAAAAGCGACTATCACGATCGTAAATTCGACTTTTGTACCCGAGCAGGAAATTACCACTACTTTAATCAAAGTAGAGGATGCCTATAAATCCTTTTCTAAATTACTGGAATACTACAACCAGGTAAAGCTGATGAAATCCGGTATTGAGCAGCCTTCCGTTATCTCAGAAAATGTGGAATACGGGGAAAATCTTTATTTGGGAAGTTTTTGTTATATTGGCAAGAACGTTAAAATCGGAAACAACGTTAAAATTTACCCGAACAGTTTCGTGGGAGACAATGTAATCATCGGCGACGATACTGTACTGTTTGCAGGTGTTCGCGTCTATTCTGAAACTGAAATCGGAAAAAACTGTACGATTCATTCTGGTTCCATAATTGGTTCTGACGGATTCGGATTTGCACCGCAGGAAGATGGAACGTATTCAAAAGTTCCACAAATCGGGAATGTTATTATCGGAGATCATGTGGATATAGGTGCATGTACTACCATTGATCGTGCTACTCTGGGTTCGACTATCATCCGCGATGGCGTAAAACTGGACAATCAGATCCAGATAGCCCACAATGTGGAAATCGGAGAGAATACGGTAATTGCCTCTCAAACCGGAATTGCAGGTTCTACCAAAATAGGTAAAAACTGTATGATTGGCGGACAAGTGGGCATCGCAGGACATTTGGTGATCGGCAATGGCGTGAGAATCCAGGCGCAATCAGGCGTGGGAAGAAACATTAAAGACGGTGAGGCCATTCAGGGAAGCCCATCATTCGGTTATGGCGATTTCAGCAAATCGTATGTTCATTTCAAGAACTTACCGAAAATAGTTGATGATATCCACGAACTGAAAAAAAAACTAACAAACTAAACTAAAATAATTCAAACCATGGTTAAGCAAACAACCATTAAAAACGAAGTTTCATTAAAAGGAGTAGGGCTGCACACCGGGCAGGAAGTCACCATGACATTCAAGCCGGCACCTGTAAACAATGGATTCACGTTCGTTCGTGTTGATTTAGAGGGACAGCCAATTATTGAAGCGGATGCCAATTACGTAGTGAATACGCAAAGAGGTACCAATCTTGAAAAATTAGGCGTTAAAATACAGACATCAGAGCACGTTTTAGCGGCTTTTGTGGGTTGTGACGTCGACAACGTTATCATAGAAATGGATGCTTCCGAGCCGCCAATCATGGACGGTTCTTCGAAATATTTCGTGGAAGCTATTGAGAAAGCCGGTGTAGTGGAGCAGGAAGCAGAGCGTAATGTGTACGTGGTGAAAGAAGTTATCTCCTATATGGATGAAGCTACAGGCAGCGAAATTACCATCATTCCTTCTGATGATTATCAGGTTACGGCTATGGTTGATTTCGGTACTAAAGTTTTAGGGACGCAAAATGCTACCATGAAATCTATTGCCGAATTTAAAGAAGAAATAGCGGATTGCCGTACATTCAGTTTTCTTCATGAATTGGAAGGCTTATTGGAAAATGGCCTGATAAAAGGTGGTGACTTAAATAATGCCATCGTTTATGTAGACAAAGAAATTTCTACAGAGACTATGGAACGTCTGAAAATAGCTTTCGGAAAGGAAAATATCTCTGTTAAGCCAAATGGAGTCTTGGATAATCTTACCTTGCATTACCCGAATGAAGCTGCACGCCACAAACTACTTGATGTAGTTGGGGATTTGGCGTTAATCGGTACTAAAATCAAAGGGAAAGTCATTGCCAATAAACCCGGACATTTTGTAAACACGATGTTCGCGAAAAAAATGTCGAAGATTATCAAAAACGAGCAAAAAAACCAGGTTCCGGTTTTCGATCTGAATAAGGAGCCGTTAATGGATGTGACTAAAATCATGTCGATGCTGCCACACAGAAATCCGTTTTTATTGGTAGACCGGATTTTGGAAATGTCTGATTCGCATGTTGTAGGGTTGAAAAATGTTACGATGAATGAAGAATTCTTCGTAGGTCATTTCCCTGGAGCACCGGTAATGCCAGGAGTTTTAATCATTGAGGCAATGGCACAAACCGGAGGAATCCTTATCTTAAGCACTGTTCCGGATCCTGAGAATTACTTAACGTATTTCATGAAAATTGACAATGTGAAATTCAAACATAAGGTTTTGCCTGGAGATACCTTAATCTTTAAGCTGACTTTATTATCGCCAATCCGACGCGGAATCTGCCACATGCAGGCCAGTGCGTATGCAAACGGTAAATTAGTTACCGAAGCGGAATTAATGGCGCAAATCGTAAAAAAGAACTAAACGAAAATTTATGAATCAACCTTTAGCATATGTTCATCCCGGTGCAAAAATTGCCAAAAATGTGGTAATTGAGCCCTTTACGACCATTCATAACAATGTGGAAATCGGGGAAGGAACCTGGATCGGATCGAATGTAACCATCATGGAAGGTGCCAGAATTGGTAAAAATTGTAGTATTTTCCCAGGTGCTGTTATTGCAGCCGTTCCTCAGGATTTAAAATTCGGGGGTGAAGATTCACTTGCAATAATTGGTGATAATACTACTGTTAGAGAGTGTGTTACAATTAACAGAGGAACTATCGCCTCAGGTCAGACTAAGATCGGAAAGAACTGTTTAATCATGGCTACGGCACACATTGCACACGATTGTCATATCGGAAATAATGCGATTATTGTAAATGGAGTGGCTTTGGCCGGACACGTTACTGTAGGGGATTATGCCATTATTGGCGGTCTGGCCGCAGTACACCAGTTTATTTCTATTGGTGATCATGCCATGATTTCAGGTGGATCTTTGGTTAGAAAAGATGTGCCTCCGTATACAAAAGCAGCAAAAGAGCCATTGTCTTATGTGGGAATCAATTCCGTAGGATTAAGAAGAAGAGGTTTTTCCACAGAAAAAATACGTGAAGTTCAGGATATTTACCGAATTTTGTATCAGAAAAATTACAATACCACGCAAGCTTTGGGTATTATTGAAGCAGAAATGGAAGCAACTCCGGAGCGTGACGAAATTATATTGTTTATCCGAAATTCATCCCGAGGTGTAATGAAAGGATATACAGGAAGCATTTAATAAAAAAACAGAAACAAATAAAACTTTAAAATGGCAAGTACAGCGGATATCAGAAACGGATTGTGTATTAAATTTAACCACGATATTTATAAAATCATCGAATTCCTTCACGTAAAACCGGGCAAAGGTCCAGCTTTCGTAAGAACTAAATTAAAGAGCTTAACTAACGGAAAAGTATTAGACAATACTTTCTCTGCAGGGCATAAAATCGATGTAGTTCGTGTGGAAACGCACACATTCCAGTTTTTATATGCTGAGGGAAGCGAATTCCATTTCATGAATAACGAGTCTTTTGAACAGATTTCTTTAAACAGGGATATCCTTGATGCACCGGATTTATTGAAAGAAGGAACTAATGTAATGGTT
>NZ_CAMLMK010000104.1 GCF_946481155.1 uncultured Flavobacterium sp. | reverse complement strand
TGGGTGACCTCGTACTTGGAAATAAGAAGGCACTTCTCATCGGCGGATTACTTCAGGCGGCTGGTGCTTTTGCCCTTTGCATTCCTTCTATGACAGGAGTTTATATTGGCCTGATCTTAACTATAATAGGAACCGGACTTTTCTCTCCAAACATTCTGTCCAATTTCGGAAAACTTTATCTCAGTAAAACCAGAGTAATGGACGCCGGATTCAGCATGTTTTATGTGGCAATAACCCTTGGTGCAATTATGGGCACTTCACTTATAGCATATGTGGGAGAGCTTTCGACTTATTCAAACGGATTCATTCTAGCCGGAATAATGATGTTGGGAGCAGTAGCTATTTCACTTTTCATTAAAGAAAAAAAAAGTGTCAAAACTGACATTTCTGAAACTAAGAATACTATAAAAATTACTAATAATAATGTCATTACTGTTATAGGATCAATTGTAATAGTAGCTGTTTTTTGGTATGCTTATGATTTCTCCTATAATGGTTTAGAATACATCCGTACCCAATTCCCTGAAAATTCTTTAATCGGTAATCCTTGGGTTTTATCATATAATACTATTTTTCTGCTTCCGGCTGGTATCCTCTTAACTGTAATCTGGTCTTTTTTTTATAGTAGGTCATTGTTAAAACTTGCAGCTGGATTTATTCTAGGAGCTTTAGCTTTTGGTATGTTGCTGTTTTTACCTGAAGATAAAGGGATCGGTACTTCCTTATTTTTTCTTTTATCAATGCTTTTCCTTGGTGTGGCCGAACTGTGTATTTCACCAATACTCTATTCCATACTGACGCGCAATTCCAATCCGAAGTATTTAGCTATCATTATCAGCTTATCCTTTATCCCTTCCAGACTTTCTGCTTTCTTAATGGCCGCACTGGTTACTGAAAACACATCAGGTTTATCATCGCTTTATTACGGCGCTATCTTCCTTGGATTGATTGGCATTGCTTTGTTCATTCTTGTACACGTAAAGAAGAAAAAAACAGCGGTTACCGCTACACTGGATTTATAATCTAAAAGATCCTTAAGACGTGGTAGACCACGCTAACCGACGTGGTAAATGACGTTAAAGACGTGGTGGACCCCGTTACCCGACGTGGTAAATGGCGTTAAAGACGTGGTTGACCCCGTTACCCGACGTGGTAAATGACGTTAAAGATGTGGTTGATCCCGTTACCCAATGTGGTAAATGACGTTAAAGACGTGGTAGACCACGCTAACCGACGTGGTAAATGACGTTTCCAAACCTGACAAAAGCATTTTTAACGGGATTTTTATATCATTCAAAGAGTAAATTCCTTTAAGTAACTAAAAGAAGCTAACTTTAATATCATGATAACCAATTAATAATCTGTGAAAAGAATATTAATTTAAAACCTAAGACTATGCTTAAAAAAAATACTCTCTTTTTAGGTTTTCTTATAATTATAGTCCTCGCGCTCATAGGGTGCGAAAAAAAAGAAGAAAAAATGGAAGAAAAAACAATCGCCTTTTCCCCAGAATCTGCGCGCAAAGCTATTGAAACCAAAAACGAAGCTTTTGCAAAAGCGATGATGAGTGGTGACAGTGCTGTTTTAGTCGACTTCTATGCCGATGATGCCAAGGTTTTGTATCCCGGAGCTGAAATGATAACCGGCAAGGAGGCAATTGCAAAAATAATCTCCAAACAGATTAAAACGCCTATGAAGGAATTCAAACTGGAAACACTTCAGCTTTCCGGAACAGAAGACAACCTTATCGAAATAGGCACCTATAGCTTAGGAGATGGCCACGGAAAAGTACTGGACAAGGGAAAATATGTCTGCATTTTCAAAAAAGTTGGCGACCAATGGAAATGCCATACTGATATCTGGAACAGTGATATGTTTCAAACTTAAAAAATACAACACGAAATACTGAAATTAATCCTAATTTCACTGTGAAGAAGCCTGTTTTCAAACTAAAAACTTGAAAAATCGGGCTTTTTTTAGTATTTTACGCCTTGGTACAGTTTTTAAAATTTTATACGCCTATGCTTTTCAGTCTCACTGCATCAATTTCAACCACGCACCTGCAACCCCTAATCAGCGATTTGGGATTAATCCTTATGACTGCCGGAATTGCGGTATTACTGTTTAAAAAAATCAGACAGCCTTTAGTCTTAGGCTATCTGATTGCAGGTTTTCTGGCCGGAAATCACTTTGACTTCTTTCCTTCGGTAAAAGATGTACATAGCGTAGAGGTTTGGGCAGAGATAGGAATCATTTTCTTATTGTTTAGTCTGGGATTGGAATTCAGTTTTAAAAAATTGATTAAAGTAGGCACCACCGCTTCCGTAACGGCCATTATCCAAATTATTGTAATGGTATTGCTGGGCTTTACCGTCGGACAACTAATGGGCTGGCGGAAAATGGACAGTCTTTTTCTTGGTGTTATCTTATCTATTTCTTCTACCACAATCATCCTCAAGGCATTTGATGAGCTCGGCGTAAAATCGCAAAAGTTTGCGGGTAACGTTATTGGTGCGCTGATTGTTCAGGACATCCTGGCCATTTTAATGATGGTAATGTTGTCGACGGTTGCGGTAAGTCAGCAGGTTTCGGGAACAGAATTGCTTCAGGCCGTATTAAAACTAGTCTTCTTCCTGACCATTTGGTTTGTAGCCGGAATTTTCTTCATCCCCACCCTTCTGAAAAAAGCAAAGCACCTGCTTACGGACGAAATGCTATTGATCATCTCAATTGCCCTGTGCTTAGTAATGGTGATTTTTGCCGCCAATGTTGGTTTCTCACCCGCACTTGGAGCGTTTATCATGGGGTCCATCATTGCAGAAACCACGCAGGCTGAACATATCGAACATCTGGTAAAACCTGTAAAAGATCTGTTCGCTGCGGTATTCTTCGTATCAGTAGGAATGCTAATTGATCCGCAGACCTTGGTAGAACACGCTTTACCGGTAGCCATTTTAACCATGGTGGTTATTTTCGGGCAATCCATCAGTTCTACCATAGGTTCTTTATTATCAGGACAGCCTTTAAAGCAATCAGTTCAGGCTGGCGTAAGTTTATCGCAGATTGGCGAATTCTCATTTATTATTGCAACTCTTGGGATGTCATTGGGTGTAACCAGCGATTTTCTTTATCCGACGGTAGTGGCAGTTTCGGCTGTAACAACATTCACCACGCCTTATATGATAAAAATGGGAACGCCTTTAGCAGTAATCCTGGAGAAAAAATTACCCAGAAAATGGATACATTCCATTGCTAATTATAGTGCTGATGCAGATGCCATCCGAACCGTAAGTACATGGCAAAAGGTTTTACGGGCACACTTGGCACAGATTATAATTCACTCCATAATTATTGCAGCGATTGTATGGCTTTCAACCAAATATATTCTGCCTTTGGTGGCAGGTTCTAATTTTGGACATTCCATTGCGGCTCTGATTACCTTAATATTGCTTTCTCCGTTTTTATGGGCATTATCCTTAAGAAGAATTGCTGTTACGGAAGTAAGCGAATTGTTCAACGACCGAAAATACCGTGGCCCCGTCGTATTATTGATTTTCTTCCGAATGGCATTGGGCTTATTCTTTATCGGATTTATCCTGAACAATTTCTTCTCCCCCGGAATCGCATTTATAGCCCTGATTGTCGCTTTACTGGCCTATTTTGTATTTCCGAAACAATTGCACGCCCGTTATCATCGAATAGAGCGCCATTTTTTAAGCAACCTTCATGACCGCGAAATTGCCCGAGAGAAGAAAAACCGCCGCGACTTAACACCTTGGGACGGACACATGGCTACATTCGAGATTGCCAAAGAATCAAATCTTGCCGGGAAAACATTGGAAGAATTGCGAATGCGGGAAAAAATCGGGATTAATATCGCTTTTATACGTCGCGGTGAGATTTTGATTAACGTACCGAGCCGAAACGAACGTCTGTTCCCCGGCGATGAGATTTGCGTCATCGGAACGGATATCCAGGTAAGGAAATTAAAAAAATATCTGGATCAGAATGAGATTGAGCCACCGGAATCTGCAGATGAAAATGATATTGTTCTGCAACATTTGGAACTTAAAAACGAATCGTTCATCGGGAAAAGTATCCGGGAATCACAGATCCGTGAAAAAACGAGTGGCTTGGTTGTGGGAATCGAACGGGAAGGACGTCGTATGCTTAACCCAAATTCGCATCTAATCTTAGAAAAGGGGGACATACTTTGGGTGGTGGGAGATAAGAAATTATTAACCAGTTTGGGGAAAGGTCAACCTTCTAATTAGCTTTTACTTAATTCGATTTTTGGCATTTAGGCTTAATTTTTAAAAACTTCATTCCTTTTCTAAATTATTGTCTTTTCAACATCATTGAACCAATTCCTGAATTACTAACTTTCAATTTAATAACCCCTTAATTCTGTTTGTATTACGATCTTTACAAGTAATTCTCTTCTTACAAAAACATGTTATATTTAGAACGTTTCACGTCACGTTTGTGATACTTTGAAAAACGTAAAAATTCTTATTGCCACTATTATTCAAAAAATATTATTTTTCTTACACAAAAAAATAACACTAGGTTATTTTTTTGTGTAATGCATTTAAAATAAAGCACTTATAAAAAACGCTACTAATCTCTTTTAATAAAAAATCATAACTGTTGATTTTAAAGGCTTTAGACATTAAACTGAAGTGAAAATTTATTAAAAAAACAGTCAAAAAAGGTTGTTTTTTTCATGAATTTCACAAGTAATATGCAAGCCTACATTTTTTTCTTCGTATGATTGTTTTATACATTTGGCTTCATCTAATTTTAACGATAAGATTAACTTTTAATAATCAAAACCATAATTTGATTGTTATAAGCTTTGAATTTTTAGAATTAGAAAAAACAACAAACAACCAATTATTAATTTATGAAAAAAATTACATTTATTATTTTCATGTCATTCATGTCGTTTTTGGGATATGCACAATTTCCTGAAAGCTTCGATACGGGAATTCCCGCGACTTGGAATGTTATGGATAATGGCGTAGGCACAGTACAAAGCTGGACGACTACAAGTACATTATTCCTTCCCACGCATGGTGGTGCTCAGCACGCTCTGATAGACAGGGGAAACATTGGTGTAGGAAACACCTCAGAGGATTGGTTAGTAACCCCTCAGTTTGCCGTACCGACAAATGGTCAGTTACGATTTTGGTCGAAGATGACGTTGAGTGGCGATTTTGGTACACTTTACCAATTGCGCGTTTCAACAACTTCTCAAACAAATCAAGCAACTTTTACTACTATCCAACAGTGGACAGAGCCAGAGCTTGAACTAGCGATAGCAGCAGGTGGTTCAACAGGGTACAATGTGTATGGAGAAATTGTGCAATCCTTATCGACTTATGCGGGGCAGAACGTTTACCTTGCCTTTGTTAAGGTACATACACAAACCGGAACAACTGCAAATCCATATTATGGAGACCGATGGTTGCTTGATGACGTGAATGTCGTTCAGCAGTGTACGGATCCTTTAACATTAAATGCCGTACCCGGTGCAACTACAGCGCAATTGAGCTGGACAAGTCCGGGCCCGGCCACTTCATGGGACATTGAAATGGTTGTAAGTCCGGGTACACCAACAGGAGTGCCTACAGCAACCGGAGTTACAAATCCGTATCTTTATACAGGACTTACGCCCGGTACCCAATATAATTATTATGTCAGATCAGTTTGTGGTCCCGGCAGTACCAGTACCTGGGTTGGTCCCTTCGTTTTTAACACCACTCCGTTCGGACAAACATGTGCCGGACCAATTGCGGTAAATACAGTTCCGTACACACACACAAGCAATACCAATTTATATGGTGATGTTGTGGACGGAAGTCCTGGTGCCTCTTGTGGCATCACTGGAAATTATTTAAACGGAAATGATGTTTTCTACGCTTTCACACCTTCTTTTACAGGGGTTGTGGACATCTCAATGACACCTACAGGAAATAATTCCGGTCTTTTTGTTTACGGGAGTTGTGCCGATGTAGGATCAGTTTGTTTGGCAGGTGTTGCCAATACCGGTGGAGGTATTCGAAATATTCCGTTCTTTTCAGTAACGGCAGGGGTAACTTATTATATCGTTATTTCAACTTCCGGAACTCCGCAAACAATTCCTTATACCTTAACAATTCAGCAGGTAGGTTGTCCTCCACCGAACAATTTAAGTGCATCGGGAATTTCACAAACAGGAGCTACACTTACTTGGGGTAATCCAGCCGGCGCTACTGCCTGGGAATATGTATTTCAACCTGCAGGAGGCGGATTACCTGCCGGAGCAGGAACAGCTACAACCGCAACTTCAGTACCGGTTACAGGTTTGACAGCAAATACGAATTACGAGTTCTACGTAAGAGTAGATTGCGGAGGAGGAACCTACAGTGTTTGGGCAGGTCCTTTCACTTTCAGAACATTGTGTAATGCTTTACCGGTTCCTTTCACTGAAGGATTTAACAGTACATCCACAACGCAACCGTGCTGGACAGTATTGAATGTAAATGCCGATGCGAATTCATGGAATATGGATTATGCAACAAACCCTTTTGAAGGAAATCAATCGGCTAGTATCGTTTCAAGTTCTGTTGCTAACAACGACTGGCTAATTTCACCACAAATTACGCTTACTGGTAATCAACGTTTAAAATACAGATACCGTGTTGAAACAGCAGGTTCACCATGTACTTTTGAGGTAAGACTATCTACGAACGGACCATCGCCAACAGATTTGACAACAGTACTTGTGGCCCCAACTTCATATAACAATGCGACTTACATCGAGAAAACCGTGAATATGGTTGGTGTAACTGGTAACGTTAACATCGGATGGTATGTAGCTCCCGGAGCAAACGGTTCGAGAATTTATATAGATCAGGTAATTATTGAAGATATACCTGCATGTGCCGAACCAAATACCTTAGCAGTTTCCAATATTACACCAACCTCCGCTACAATTGGGTGGGTTCCTGGTAATACAGAAACTACATGGCAGGTTTTAGTTCAACCTGCAGGCTCACCAGCTCCTACCCTTCCAACTCAGGGTGTAACAGTAACGGGTGCACCAACTTATAATGCAACAGCATTAAGCAGTTCAACTAATTACGATGTTTATGTATTGGCTGATTGTGGTGCCTCAGGAGCGAGTATTTGGGTAGGACCAATTGCTTTCAGAACACCTCAGGTACCGGCAACCCTTCCATTTGCAGATACTTTTGAAGGCAACTTCGATTGGGATACAGTTAACGGAACACAAACCAACAAATGGTTCGCAGGAACTGCTGTAAGCAATGGAGGAACGCGTTCTATGTACATCTCCAATAATAATGGTGTGGCAAATGCGTATACTATAACTGCTACTTCTGTAGTGCAGTCATACAGAGATCTTCAAATTCCTGTAGGTGCCAACCAAATCAATGTTGCATTTGACTGGAGAGCACAAGGTGAATCTACTTTTGATTATATCAGAGTATGGATTGTACCTAACACCTTCATCCCAACTGCAGGAACACAAATAACAGCTGCTGCAGACAGAATAAACATTAGCGGAAATATTAACCAGAACGGAACATTCTCGACAAGAAATATAGTCGTAAACGCTGCTGCATTTGCAGGACAAACTATGCGACTTGTTTTCGAATGGCGTAACGATAATACTGCGGGTACACAACCACCAGCGGCAATAGATAATGTTAATGTTAATGTTATTACCTGCCCGGCTCCATCTGCACCAATTGCTGTTTCGTCTACTCAAACAACAGCAACCTTACAGTGGACTGCCGGAGGGACAGAAACACAATGGGAAATTGTAGTTCAGGCACCAGGATCAGGCCAGCCTACCGGAGCGAGTACGATTATACCGGCAGGAACTAATCCGTTTACAGTAACAGGATTAAATCCTTCTACGCAATATGAATACTATGTTAGAGCCGTTTGTGGTGCTTCAGATGTTAGTACATGGTCAGGACCAAGAACATTCTTTACAACATGTTCAGTTATCAACGTACCTTTCCAGGAAGGTTTTAACTCGACATCACCTACACAACAATGTTGGACAGTATTGAATGTTAATAATGATGGTGATTCATGGAACATGGACTATGCAACCACTCCTTTTGAAGGGAATCAGTCTGCAATGATACTTACAGATTTTAACGCAGGAGCTAATGACGACTGGTTAATTTCACCTACATTAAACTTAAGCGCAACTCCTGGAGCAAAGCGTTTGAAATTCCATTATAGAGTTCAGTCAGCAACAGAACCTAACGATTTTAGAGTTGTCTTATCAACCACAGGAAGCGCACCGGTAAACTTTACGGAAGTATTAATTCCTTTAGCAAGTTATAATAACACTACATATGTAGAAAGAATTGTCAATCTTGTGGATGGAACCGGCACACCTTATTCCGGAAACGTTAACATAGCCTGGCATATTCCGCCGGGAGGCTTAGACGGATGGAGAACGTATATCGATAATGTAATTATTGAAGATATTCCACCGTGCCCTAACCCTACTAATTTATTGATAAGTAATGTCACTAATGATTCTGCGATAGCATCATGGACAGCAGGTTACAATGAAACCCAATGGGAGATCGTTGTTCAGCCGGCTGGTACGGGAGTACCTACAGGAGCAAGTACAATTATTCCTGTAGGAACAAATCCTTTTACGATTACAGGATTAAATCCATCTACAAATTACGAATACTACGTGAGAGCCAATTGTGGCGCCAGTGGAACAAGTACGTGGATTGGACCAAGAACTTTTACTACAACTCAAATTCCGGGAACATTACCTTATGTTGATGGTTTTGAAGGAACAATAGGCTGGACAGTAGCCAATGGAACACAAACGAACAAATGGGTTGCGGGAACTGCTGTTAATAATGGAGGAACAAGCGCATTATACATCAGTAATGATAATGGTGTCTCAAATGCCTATACAATAACTACTGCATCTATAGTTCACGCTTACAGAGATATTGCAATACCTACAACATGTGCCCAAGTAGTGAACATTTCATATGATTGGCGCTCTATGGGGCAAGCAGCTCTAGACTATTTTAACGTGTGGGTTGTGCCTTCAACATTTATTCCTA
>NZ_CAMLMK010000103.1 GCF_946481155.1 uncultured Flavobacterium sp. | reverse complement strand
CCGTATCTTGGCGTAATCTGTTTATCGGTATACGTTTCATCCCTGAACTTTTTGTGTTCCATTATAGCCGACACTTTAATGTTTACATCAATAGGCTGAACATAGTTGTCATTTTTGAGCATAACATAATAACGCCCCTGCAGCATGCTATTTTCAGTGAACTTCTTGAAAGTTGCCACTCCTTTTCCGAAATCATACGATTTAATTGGTTTTTCTTCCATGAACAGCTTTTTGTTTTCTTCGTTCACTAAAGCATATTCCACATCTTCACCAATGGATGGTAATGCTAAATTGGTCGCTGCTCCGGCTGCTATTCCTCCCAAAGGTGTTGTAAATATTGTTGTCACACCCTGAACGGCACCTACAATCATCTTGCGGTTTTGCTGCCAGTATTCGTTACTTTCTTTGCCTACTCCAACCCAATACGCCCAAGCCACAACTTTTTTGGTTTCTGTTTCGGAAATACTGTTTTTTGGTAAAGTGAAAAAGACGCTTGCCGTACTCGAATCGAAAGTGGTTTTTGCATTTACACGCTGGGTTTTATCGAGGACCACTTCTTCATATTTTTTTTCAAAAGTAACTGCCTTACGGTTTTTTTGAACTAATAAAGTATCATAACCGATAACGACATCTTTCGTAAACGAGTTCCAGGTGGTATCCTGTTCTGTAACCCATTTTACTGAGGTGTTGAAACTGTACAAATCCTCACTGGAAGGGAATCGCTGAATCAGGATGTTTCCTGTAAGTTCTTCGCTCCCACTATTTTTGAACTGAAATTTATAAACCGATTTATGGTTGACTAAAATCGTTTCTTTCTTCACTTTTTTAGTATCCAAAGCCTTAAACTTAGTCACATCAGGAAATTCCGAAACGGACACTTCGCCGATTTCTTTTCCGTTGTCTTCAATAAATGTGAATACGATTTTATCGCCTTCAGCGAAGCCAAACAACAATTCTTCTGTGCTGTTGGGTTTGATTTTTATACTTTGCTCGGTCACTTTTACAGACTTCTGTGCAAATACCGCATTTGCCAGCAGTAGTAATACAATTATTTTTTTCATTTCAATTAAGCTTCTCTTTTAAAATCTTTTAAATCCGCGCTACGTGCATCCGTTTTATCCGCGTTCCTTTGTAAAATCATAATCGCGCTCCACTTTAGCGATGCGCACTTTAAATGCCTTATACCAATCACTTCTTCCGGTTTCCCTTGCGATGGTGTGCTCTGCGTTCATTTTCCAGTTTTTTATTGACTCAAGGTCTTTCCAATATGACACTGTAATACCAATCTCATTTCGGGCGGATTCCACTCCTAAAAAGCCAGATTGCTGATTTGCCAGCTCAACCATACGATCAGCAGTTTCTCCATAACCTTCCTCCTTCTCAGTTCTTACTGAAGTGAAAATCACAGCGTAATAGGGCGCTTCCGGTGTATTTGCTATCATAATATCTCTAATTACTGATGACTGCGACTGAAAACTAAATTTTTTTCGCTTCTTCCCAGAAAACATCCATTTCTGCTAAGGTCATATCCGATAAAGGTTTCCCTAATTCTCCGGCTTTACTTTCCAGATACTGAAAACGTTTGATGAATTTTTTATTTGTGCGCTCTAAAGCATCTTCGGGGTTAACATTCAAAAACCGTGCATAATTTATCATCGAGAACAAAACATCTCCAAATTCAGCTTCAATTTTATCCTGGTTGGCGTTTTCTACTTCATGCTGCAGTTCGCCTAACTCTTCCTGTACTTTTTCCCACACCTGATGCGGCTCTTCCCAATCGAAACCAACACCTTTCACTTTATCCTGGATTCGGCTTGCTTTTACCAATGCCGGTAAACTTTTCGGCACACCTTCCAAAACGGATGTCTTTCCTTCTTTCAGTTTCAGTTTTTCCCAATTCTGCTTAACCTCTTCTTCATTCTCCACCACTACATCTCCGTAAATATGCGGATGACGGTCAATCAGCTTATCGCAAATAGAATTCGCCACATCGGCAATATCAAACGACTGCTTTTCGCTTCCGATTTTGGCATAAAAAACAATATGCAGCAACACATCACCTAATTCCTTTTTGATTTCATCAAGGTCGTTATCCAGGATGGCATCACCCAACTCATAAACTTCCTCAATAGTCAGATGGCGCAGGCTTTCCAGCGTTTGCTTCTTATCCCACGGACATTTCGCCCGTAGATCGTCCATAATATCAAGTAATCTGCTGAAAGCGTCAAGTTGCTGCTGGCGTGTGTTCATACTGTTGAATTTTGTGTAAAAATAATAAATCCCACCACGAAGGCAGGATTTATTTTATATTCTTTCGGAAGAAATTATTCTTCTGTCTTTTCAGCTTCGACTGCTGCAGGAGCTTCTTTCGAAACCATTCCTTTTGCCTGAAGCATGTTGTACCAGTTCAATACTTTCTTAATATCAGAAGCATATACTCGGTCCTCATCATACTCAGGAAGAATTTCTCTGAAGTAAGCTGCTAATTTATCATTGTCTTCTTTATGTGACATTGCAGGGCCGTTATCTTCTTTCTCAGCGATTTTTCTGAAAACTTCTGATAAGCGTACTTCCGCGTTGTAGGTATAAATTGAAATTTCAGATAACAAACTTACGTTGCTGCGCATTCCCACAGTGATCTTTTTACCGTCAATTAATGACTCGGCTACAAATCCTGTTCTTGTCTGCAATTTTAAATCGTATAATCCCGGTTTACCTGAAATCGATAATATTCTTTCTATGCTCATTGTGTATTATTTTATAGGGTGACAAATATCTAATCTTTACATTGAAAAACAAAAATTATCTGCCTTTTTTGGCAACAAATTTCATTTTATAATCCGGACGGGTTTTCCCTTCCATGATGTTTTGCAGTTTCTTGGAGATTAAACGTTTTTTTAGCGAAGATATTCTGTCTGTGAACAAAATTCCTTCGATATGATCGTATTCGTGCTGAATTACTCTGGCAATCAGTCCGTCATAAACATCAGTATGCTTATTAAAATCTTCGTCGTAATATTCAATCGTGATGGTCTCGTGACGGAAAACATCCTCACGCACATCCGGAATACTTAAGCAGCCTTCGTTAAAGCCCCACTCTTCGCCTTCCTCTTTCAGGATTTTTGCGTTGATGAAGGTCTTTTTAAAACCATGAAGTTTTTCCTGTTCCTCTTTTGACAAATCATCGCTGTCACTGAAAGGCTCGGTGTCTACAATGAACAGGCGAATCGCCAATCCAACCTGCGGTGCCGCCAATCCAACGCCGAAAGCATTGTACATTGTATCATACATATTGGCAATAACTTCCTTAAGATTCGGATAATCTTTAGAAATTTCCTCGCCCATTTTGCGAAGCACCGGATCGCCATATCCTATAATTGGTAAAATCATTTTTCAGTCCTTAATTATCACGCAAAAATAATCAAAAAAGAAACAATTAGACAGTGTTTCGTTGGTTTTGGCTTTTTTTAAAGATTTTGTGCGAAATGATGCTTAAATTTATAGTTGCTTTTCTTACAGCCATGATCCATAAAATCCGGAAATATACCGACAATACCAATTTCGCCAATGCGCTGAAAGCCACCATTGCCTGCGTGCTTCCTGTAATTATTCTCGCTTATTTTGATCATTTTCAACAGGGAATTTCAATTGCTATTGGTGCCCTATTGGCCTTTCCAAGTGATGTTCCGGGGAGTTTAAGTCATAAGGTAAAAGGAATTCTGATTGCGGTTTTGCTGATTACCACTTCAACATTATTACTTGGTTCCATTCAGCCTCATCCGCTTCTCATTTATCCGGTATTATTGGTATTGCTTTTCTTTTTTTCGATGATTTCCGTTTATGGACACCGGGCGAATATGATCTCTTTTGTCAGCCTTATTGCCGTTACGCTTGCGTTCAGTCATTCCTATACGGGAAGCGCTCTTTGGGAACATTGCGGTTACCTGTTTATGGGAGGTCTGTTCTACATGCTGGTTTCTTTGCTTGCTTACTATTTACGACCCCACCGTTACATGGAATTATTGATTGCCGATTGTCTTCGCTTAACTTCCAAATACCTCAAGCAGCGTGGTGATTTATGGAATTCCGATGCGGACAGGGCTCATATAACGGAAAAACAACTTGAGCTTCAGGTGGAAATCAATGCCATTCATGAAAACATCCGGGAGTTTTTGATCAGAAATACTATCAATTCGAGCAATTCAGATAAAAACCGGAAAATGCTTATCGTCTTTAGCAACTTGGTCGAGATATTGGAGATTGCGCTTTCTTTTTCTTTCAACCATAATGAGTTACACGAAAAATTCGACAAACATCCGAAGACCTTAAAAACCTATCAGCATCTTGCTTATGCCACTGCCGCCACTTTGAAAAAAATGTCCCAAAGCCTGGAAAGCAATGTCAGATATGTACCCGACAATTCCCTGTTTTATGATTTGGAAAGCCTAGAGAAAATCATAGAGCGTTATGAAACAGAAGTGGGTCAAAATGCCTCTGTCGAAGGCGTTTTTATGCTAAAAAATATGCAGCATTATGCCGAAAGGCAAATCGAGAAAATCAAAATCGTCGAAAGGGCATTGGCGGGCTCTATGAACATGGAAGAGTTCAACCGTAAGCATAAAGAAATCCAAAACTTCCTTACGCCGCAAAATTACCGTATTGGGACGCTGATTGAAAACCTGAATTTTTCTTCTACCACTTTCAGGCATTCGTTGCGTTTGTCCTTAACCATTCTTGCAGGATTTATTATTGGAAAATTACTTCCGTTACAAAATGTTTATTGGATATTACTGACCATAGTAGTGATAATGCGCCCGGGATACGGACTCACGAAACAGCGTTCCTACGAGCGGATTTTCGGAACGGTGATTGGCGGACTGATTGCGTTCGGGGTACTTTATTTTATTGATAACAATTACGTTTTGGGCACCTTATCAGTGATTGCGATGATTTTAGGATTTACGTATACCCAGATTAACTATAAAATCGGTGCTACTTTCGTGACGATTTATGTGGTGTTCATCTTTGGGATGCTTACGCCAAATGTCACCGAAGTGGTCCAATACCGAATTCTCGACACACTTATCGGGGCTTTACTTGCCTTTTTAGCCAATTATTTTCTATGGCCTGCCTGGGAATTCCTGAACCTCAACAAGTACCTGGAAAAATCGATTGCTGCCAATCGGGAATATCTGAGGGAAATTACAGTATTCTATAATCAGAAAGGGCAAGTTACCACAGCTTATAAACTGTCGCGAAAACATGCCTTTATTGAAATTGGGAATTTAATGGCTTCCTTTCAGCGGATGAAACAGGAACCGAAATCGAAGCAGAAAAACATCACTAAAGTCTATAAAGTTGTGGTGCTGAACCATACCCTGCTTTCCTCAGCAGCTTCATTGGGCACGTATGTGCAGTCACATCAGACAACGAAAGCATCGGAAGCTTTTAACATTGTGGCCAATACTGTGATGCGGAATTTAGATTTGGCTATGGAAGCGTTAAAAGGAAATGAAAATACGCTTTCCCTAACATCAACTGAAAGAGAACGCCTTGACCTGAGTTTCTCCGAACTGAAAAATATCAGGGCACGCGAATTAAAAAGCGACAATCTTGACGACGAAGATTTCCAGCTGAAAATGGAAGAAGCCCAATTAGTTATCGATCAGTTGATCTGGCTAATTAATCTTTCCGAAAACCTGCTGAAAGTTGCAAAAACGCTGAATGAGGAGAAATAAAAAACGCACCCTTAAGATGCGTTTCAGTTATTAAACTATGGTTTTAAGTTTTAAAATTGTTCCCGTTTTGTGTCGGATTTCATCGGCTAATTGCGGGTTGGCGTTTAGCGATTGACCATAGGACGGTATCATTTCTTTTATTTTGTTTTGCCATTCCGGAGTTGCCAATTCCTCTTTGAAACATCTGCCGATTAAATCCAGCATAATGGACACGGCCGTAGAAGCACCGGGAGAAGCACCTAATAAAACCGCCAGCGAACCATCCGCGGCATTGACTACTTCAGTTCCGAATTCCAGAATTCCTTTGCCGTTTTTATCTTTTTTGATTACCTGTACGCGTTGGCCGGCATTTTCTAAAGTCCAGTCTTCTTTTTTAGCGTTTGGCAAATATTCTTTCAAGGCTTTCATTCGGTCGTCCGGTGATTGGAAAACCTGTTCGATTAAATATTTCGTCAGTGGCATATTATGGATTCCCGCCGAAAGCATCGGTTTGATGTTGTCCATCTGAATGGATTTTGCCAAATCGAAGTACGAGCCGTTTTTTAGGAATTTAGTTGAAAATCCTGCATAAGGTCCAAATAGCAAGGCTTTTTTACCATCAATCATACGGGTATCGATATGGGGAACTGACATTGGTGGTGCACCAACTGCTGCTTTACCATAAACTTTCGCCTGGTGTTTTGCGATTAGTTCTTCGTTGGTACATTTTAACCATTGTCCGCTTACCGGGAAACCGCCATACCCTTCTCCTTCCGGGATATTCGCTTTTTCCAGTAACAATAAGGAACCGCCCCCTGCTCCGATAAAGACAAACTTTGCTTTCACACGTTTTCTTTCATCGTTGCTTAGGTCTTTCACTCTTACTCTCCACGTGCCATCGTCGGATTTTTTAAGTTTGCGTACTTCGTGGTTAAAATGCATTGTCACACCTTCCAGTGTTTCCAGATATTTGAAAATGCTTCTGGTCAGAGCACCAAAATTCACATCGGTACCAAATCGCATTGAAGTGGCTGCGACTTTTTTAGCGCCTTTACGACCTTCCATCACAAGTGGTGCCCATTCCCTGATTTTTTCAGGATCTTCGGTATATTCCATAGCCTTGAAAAGGTGGAATTGCTGTAAGGCATCGTAGCGTTTTTTTAGGTAACGGGTATTCTTATCACCCCATACAAAACTCATGTGTGGGATACTTTTGATGAAGTTCTCTGGATTTTTCAGCAGACCTTTTTCAACCAAATAGGACCAGAATTGGCGCGAAACCTCAAAAGATTCTACTATTTTCTCTGCTTTTTTGGTGTCGATGGTTCCGTTGGATAATTCCGGGGTATAATTTAATTCGCAAAATGCAGCGTGTCCTGTTCCCGCGTTGTTCCAGGCATCGGAACTTTCGGCGGCAGCTACATCAAGACGTTCAAAGATTTCGATTTTTAAGTTGGGTTGCAGTTCTTTAAGCAGTAGGCCGAGCGTGGCGCTCATAATTCCTGCACCGATTAAAACTACATCTGCTTCTGATTTTTGAGTTGTTGTTGTCATTGCAAAGTGTTAGACCGCAAATTTACGGCTTACTTTGCAAAAGTTATCTTAATTTTCAAGGCTTTACACCTTCAAAAGTCATTTTTAAGGAATTGAAAAAGAATCTTAAAACATTTTTCGGGATAGATAATCCTGCAGTATTATTGTTGCAGAAATCTCATCAATCAGTGCTTTATTCTGACGTTGCTTCTTTGTGAGTCCGCTCTCAATCATAGTTCTGAACGCCATTTTGGAGGTAAAACGCTCATCAACACGTTCGAGGGGCATATTTGGAAAAATTAATTTGAACTTTGCTACAAAGGCATCAATCATCGGAGCGCTTTCCGAAGGCTGGCCGTTCATTTGCTTTGGTTCACCAACAATTACCTTGACCACATTTTCATTTGCGAACAAGTCCTGCAGAAATGCCAGAATATGATCAGAAGCTATGGTAGTTAAACCGGAAGCAATAATCTGGAACTCATCCGTGATGGCTATTCCTGTACGTTTTAGACCGTAGTCAATGGCGACTATTCTTGGCATGGTTATTTTTCTGTAAAGATAGTTTATTTGGATGATATGGTTATTTGAAGATTTGGTTATTTGAAGATTTGGTTATTTGAAGATTTGGTTATTTGAGATTTACCTTCTCCTTCTGCCTTCTGCCTTCTGCCTTCTGCCTTCTGCCATCTGCCATCTGATTTCTGCTATCTGCTAACTGCCAGCTCTCTTCTTCCCGATTCTCAAAAACATTGGAAAAGCCACTTTCTTATCACCTTTTTCCCAGGATGCTTTTAATTCTGCGCGAACGATGTCTATTGGGTTTTCGTTGTTGTTGGCTTTCTTGTAATTCGCTGTCGCCGACCATGTTTCAAGATAACCGATTAATTGATCGAAGGTCCACGTGTAGGGCATGGAATACTTTTCATTTACCATTTCCTCCATTGGAAACGGGATGGTTTGGTATTCTTCCGTGAGATAATTTCGTTCCGGAAACCAATAAGGCCCCACTATATCCTCATACAATCTCCATAGTATTTTATCCGATTCCGGGTTAGTGGAAAAGAAGCCGTAACCGAATACCGCAAAGATACCATCCGGTTTCAGGATACGATTGATTTCTTTGTAAAACGCATCGAAGTCAAACCAGTGAATAGCCTGAGCTACGGTAATGAGATCGAACTTCTTAGCTCTAAAAGCAGTTTGTTCAGCCGGAGCTTTGATATAAATAACGTTTCCGATCTTCGGCGCTTTTGATAATTGGTTTTCACTGATATCCGTTGCATACACAGTCTCGAAATAATCAGCCAGCTTTACGGCTACCTGTCCGTTTCCGGTAGCAACATCCAAGGCGGCCTCGTTACCTTTTAACAATGAAAAAATGCGCTGAATCAACTGATCCGGATAACCGGGGCGAAATTGGGAATAGCCGGTGGCATTCTCTGAAAAATAATCTTTCATGGGGTTAGATTTTTCCTTCAATTTACGACTTTTTCAAAATATATGAAAGGTAATTTTATACGCATCCAGAAATTAAAATGGCTTTTCACTAGCCCTGATTGAGCCGGTATCCTCGCAGTGCAACGGAGAGATAGAGGCGAAAGCAGGAAAACGGTTCGCAAAAATGCCCTAACCATTCGCTCCGGTTACTTTTCAACTTTTGACTTTCGACCTTCGACTTTTGACTTTCCACTTCTGACTTTCGACTTTTGACTTTCGACTTTTGACTTTCGACTTTTGTAGCTATCTTTGCTCAAAATCGAAATTTTATGAACGCATTACAATCCATTATTGAACAAGCGTGGGAAAACCGTGCGCTGTTACAGGAAGAAACTACTACGAAAGCCATTAGAGAAGTTATCGAATTGCTTGATTCGGGAAAACTGCGTGTTGCTGAGCCCGTTGAAGGCGGTTGGCAGGTAAACGAATGGGTTAAGAAAGCCGTAGTAATGTACTTCCCGATTCAGAAAATGGAGACTTTGGAAGCGGGAATTTTCGAATACCACGACAAGATGTTACTGAAACGCGGCTATGCAGAAAAAGGAATCCGTGTGGTTCCTAATGCAGTTGCCCGA
>NZ_CAMLMK010000102.1 GCF_946481155.1 uncultured Flavobacterium sp. | reverse complement strand
GCGGAATAAAAGATAGAACGGACAGCCCGGCCTGAAAGGACACGTTATAAAAAAACAATCCGTAATGAATTGGTCCGTTAAATAAGACAATAAAGTTTTTTTGTAGCGTAATGAACAAAGGCATCTCTTTCGGGATGCCTTTATAACTTTATGATAATGAAACTATTAATTGTTGTTAATCAGTTCCGGAATAACGATTGCAGTTACTTTTGCATTTTGGATTTCATTCCAATTTCCTTGTTCATCCACATACGAATAGTTGGCGGTACCTGTTAGCCAATTTGACTCTAATACCATCGTAAGTTTTGTATTTGGCAAAATTACGGGGCCAATTCCTGCGTGTGGAGGAAAGTTAACATTTGGATATCCCGTTGCGTTTACAAGAATACTGGTGTTGTTTGGCATCACGGTCATATAAGTGAATTCACCATTGAGTTTTGTATAAATTTCCATTGCCGGATGTATGGAAACGTTTGATACAATACCTTGTCCTGTAATGTTTTGCTGTGGTGTGTTTACCGCCAAATGGATTTCAAATGTTGGAGCGCCAAGTAATCCTGTTGTAATCTGGTACGATTGAATAAATAATCCTGTTTTCATAATGTATTGATTTTTGGTTTATGCATCAAAACTATTGTTTTTGAAGGAGTTGGACTACCGTAGAAATACCCGTTTTAGTTTTGAATTTATTTTTATTGACCAAAAAGAAGTATTTAAAAATCATTTTTAATAAAAAATCGATGAAGGATGGGAAGGGTATTGTTCTATGGCCCTTCCATACCTAGGGGAGCATTTTGTATAAAAAAATAGCAAAATAAGTTGTTGATTTTCAGTCTTTTGGTTTGATTTTTGCAACTTGTTTTAAAAGTTATTTAACAGCGTTCGAACTTTAAATTGCTTAATTTTAAGAATGAAGATTCTAATGCATTTAGAATCAAGTGATAATTTAAACAACGATAGTATGAAAACAACAGCTAAATTTTTTATGCTGGTCCTTGTTATCAGTTCGTTTTTTTTGATGATGCCTCAGAAAACAATGGCTCAAGGATCAGTTAGCTTCCAGGTTTTTTACGATAATTTGAGTCCGTATGGTTATTGGGTTGATAATTCCAGCTATGGATATGTATGGGTTCCAAATGTTTCCCACGGATTTACACCCTATGGTACTAACGGTTATTGGGTATATACCAATGTTGGTTGGACATGGGTGTCTAATTATTCCTGGGGATGGGCACCTTTCCACTATGGACGTTGGTTTTATGACCCATTTTACGGTTGGATTTGGGTTCCCGGTTATGAATGGGGTCCCGGTTGGGTTGTCTGGAGAAGCAGTCCTGGGTATTACGGCTGGGCACCAATAGCTCCGGGTATAAGTATTAATGTAGCATACAGCAGTGGCTACCAGGTACCTTACAATCATTGGATATTTGTAGAGAACAACAATTTTGGAAGGACGAATATTTCTAATTATTATGTTAGTCCGTCCCGAAATACTACAATTATCAGGAATTCCACAGTAGTTAATAATATCCGGCACGATAAGTCAACTCGTGTGAGATTCAATGGCGGGCCAGATAGAATGGATGTTCAGAAGGCAACCAAGAAAGCAATATCTCCTGTAGTATTAAAGGATAGAAATACGCCTGGTCAAACGATGAAAAGCAATCAATTGCAGGTGTACAGACCACAGGTGGAAAAAAGCAGAACTGCCGTTGCTCCGTCTAAAGTAGCGAAATGGAAAGATACGAAATCAGTACAAAGAGAAGTTAAAGTGCAACCACGGAAAGAAACACAGCCTGTAAATCAGGCAGTATATAAACAGAAACGTGCCGTTCAGCCTGTTAAAACGCAACCAGTTCCAGAGCGACGTAGTAATACCAAGCCTATTGACCGACAATTGCAGCAGGAACGAAGTGCGCAGCAGAATCGCCAAGAGAGAAATGTGCAGCCGCAAAAGCAGCAACAGTCGCAAGAAAGACGTAATAATCAACAGGTTGTAGAAAGACAACTGCAACAACAACGCAATAATCAGCAAATGCGACAAGAACGTAATATGCAGCAATTGCCACAACAGTTACCGGCAAATACGCAAACGCGACAAATACAGCAATTGCCACAACAACGTAATAATCAGCAAATTTTGCCACAGCAGTTGCCGCAAGGGCGTAATGAATCGAATCATAGACAGCAACGTTAATTGCTAATTAATAAAAAAAAGCCAATTCGTAATGAATTGGCTTTACTTTTTATCCGTGTATGGTTTCCTGTTTTCCATAATTAGTAATGATGCTGGCTTCATACTCCAACCATTCTTTCCAACGTTTGTCAACATCAATTCTTTCAGAGTATTGCTTGGCTAATTTTAAGAAAGTGGTGTAATGACCGGCTTCGCTCACCATCAAATCATGATAGAATTTTGCTAATTTCTCGTCTTTGATATTTTGCGAAAGCACCCGGAATCGCTCACAGCTTCGGGCCTCTATCATAGCGGCAAAAAGCAGGCGTTCAATCAAAGAATCGTTTCTGCTGCCGTCTTTCCTTGAAAATTTGAAAAGTTCGCTCACATAACTGTCTTTGCGCTCACGGCCTAAAGTGAGTCCGCGTTCCTTAATGATTTCGTGAACCATCTGAAAATGTTCCAATTCCTCACGTGCGATGCGGGTGATTTGGGTAACCAATTCCTCATTTTCAGAATTATTTACAATGATGTAAATCGCATTGGATGCGGCTTTTTGCTCACACCAGGCATGATCAGTCAGTATTTCTTCGATATTGGATTCTACAATGTTCACCCAACGCGGATCGGTAGCTAATTTTAAACCTAACATTTGATACTAATTTGCACAAAATTAAGCTCTTTTTTGGATTTATACCTCGAAGAGAAGTATTTTTGAGCATGCAGAACCAAAAACTACTGATTATAAGTTCGGTTTGGGTGGAACCTAAATCTTCCGCCGCAGGAAGCCGAATGTTGCAACTCATTTCTTTTTTTCAGTCGAAGGGCTATGACATTACTTATTGCAGTACTTCTGTCGGTTCTGAATTTGCTTTTGATTTATCGGAAATTGGTGTTCAGTCGCAATTCGTAATGATGAACAGCTCCAGTTTTGATGAACTTATTACCGATTTACTACCAAATATTGTTCTTTTTGACCGTTTTATGGTGGAGGAACAGTTCGGGTGGAGGGTCTCGAAATGCTGTCCGGACGCGATTCGGATTTTGGATACCGAAGATTTGCATTGCCTGCGTGATGCCCGAAAAGCTGCGTATAAAAATAAAATTGCCTTTTCGGAAAAAATGCTGCTTTCCGATGTCGCAAAACGAGAAATCGCGAGTATTTTCCGAAGTGATCTGACACTGATGATTTCTGAGTTTGAAATGGAACTGCTGCAGACTTTTTTTAAAGTCGACAAGAGTTTACTGTTTTATCTTCCGATTATAGCAGATAAAAATGCAGTAAGCCAATTTGGTACCCGACTGCCTTTTGAGGAGCGAAACGATTTTGTCTTCATAGGGAATTTTCTTCATGAACCTAATTGGAATTGTGTTCAGGTGTTGAAAAATGAAATCTGGCCGGTTTTAAGTCAAAAGCTGCCAAAAGCAAATCTGCTGATTTATGGAGCTTATCCTTCGCAAAAGGTCTTTCAGCTGGACAATCCCAAAGAGCGTTTTTTCATAAAAGGACGTGCTGAAAATGCCGAAAAAGTCATTGAAAATGCGAAAGTACTTTTAGCACCAATCCGCTTTGGTGCGGGAATCAAAGGGAAATTACTCGAATCGATGCTTTATGGAACACCGTCGGTTACGACTTCCATCGGAGCAGAAGCAATGCACGGCAATTTACCGTGGAATGGCTTTATTGAAGATGAAAACGACAAATTTATTGAAAGGGCCGTTGCCTTGTATTCGGATAAATTAACGTGGGAAACGGCACAACAAAACGGCTTTAAAATCATTGAAAACCGTTTTTCTTCCTCAGATTTTCTTCAGGAACTAAATGAAAGAATTACATTCATAAAATCAAATCTTGAAATTCAGCGACAAAATAATTTTATCGGCGCAATGCTACAGCATCATACCCTTCAAAGTACGCATTATATGTCAAAATGGATTGAAGAGAAAAATAAAGTTAAATAAAAAAGGCTACCCGAGGGCAGCCTTTTGTGTTATATCTGGTTGATTATCAAAACAATTTTATTGAAATCTGCCGCGGCATTGATTACGGTTTTATACTCTTCAAATTTTTCCAGAGGATAATTGACGATATTATAAAATTCGATATTCTCGATAAGGATTTCATTGTCTTTTTTCGAGTAGGAACTCTTAAACTGGGCTTCTGTTTTATTGTTTAAAACCAAAGCATTATCCATGTTGATTTTCTCCAGGTTTTTAGTCTCCGCGTTTTTAGGTAAGATAATTCTAATCTTTCTTGTATAAGCGTGAGGATAGTCAATTTCAATTGGTAAAACCCTTTTGTTTTGCTGATAAAGTTCCATCTGTTTGCCGATCACCTGACCCATTGACAGCAGATAGTTGTTTCCGGCTTTCTGAATCAACTCATTACCGGTGTAGCTGAATTCCAATAAGAAAGGTTTTTTACCGATAAAGGCAGTTCCTTCATTGGATGTTTTAAAGTTTTTGGTTTCTTTCTGATTGGTATAACTCTCAATAACAGAATTGAAAATAGTTTTATATTCATCATTCGAAACAAAATCCTTGATAGGCTGGAAGTTCATTGCAGAATAACCGCCATAAGAAAATTTCGAGCTGACAATCGGGTTTTCGATATCTTTTGATAAATCGATAGTGATTTCCATGGTATCAGAGGTCAGATCAGTTCCGGGAAGATTAATGAATTCTACTTCGCTTACGCCCATCTTAACACCCGCATATTCCTTGGATTTTATAAACAATCCATTATTGTTTCCTAATTGGGAAGGGAAAAGCGGAATTCTGTATTCGATTTCCGTAGGAGTCATGTATTTCTGTATGCCCGGGAAATAGAATAACAGATCATGCAAGTTTTCATAACTCTCGAACTCTTTGTCAAATGGAGCACCATTTCTGTCTGAAGTCAGTACCACATTATTTTCGATTTTGAAATGGTCAAATATCGCAGTATAAAACTTTAAGATATCGTACTGGCTTGCCTGCTTGCTTTTTATTATTTCGGTAAGCGTGGCCTTATTTTCAAAATACTGACTATAAGCTATCGTTTTCTTGATTTTATCTTCAATGTTCCATATTAGTTCCTGCTGATCATTTGATTTATTGATCGTTTTGCAGAATTCCTCTATCGCTTTAATGTCTTTTTTCTCTAAAGGCTGATGCAATCTGTCAAAAAAGTTCGATGCAAACGACTTGTAATTGTATAAGTTCTTTGAACGGTTGGCAAGGTTTTCATCCAATTTATAACGGAATATTTTCAGTGCTGAATCACGGTTGGCATATTCTTCATTTTTTTCTAAACCTACAATATCATTTTCATTCAAAGTTATCGCGGTTCTTTTCTCATATTTCTCCTCATCGGCTTTCGCATCCGCTAATCCGTTATAAGATTTTGCCTTGAAGACAAGATGTTCGGGGTAAATCAATTCTAGGGAAAATTTGGCAACCGGATATTCTTCTTGCACGCGGATGGTAGTACCGTCAAGATTTGGCTCTTCTTCGAAAATGAAAACCTTCTCAATTACAGCCTCTTTTTCAAGTCCCGTTATGGCAAAATAATTATACTTGATTTTTTTCTCTTCGTCAACTTCTTCTTTAATATCCTTATTGTCTAAAGTGATGACTTTGCCGTTTTTAAGGAAAACCCTAACTTTATTTTTAACCAGGCTCATGTTTCTGGATTGAGGAAGATAAACCCTGTTGTTACGTTCTATTGCATCGTCGGTATTTACCAGGACTTTCTCATGGAAAAGATAAAACTGTTTTGCTTCTCCTTTTACGGAAAGTAATTCAATTTTTATATTTTTCTCAAGGATTACCTCATTGACGTCTTTGTATTTTTCAGGGATTTCAACACTTTTGGCTTTGGTGTCCCAATCGTAATTTTTAAAAGCATAATCCTGTCCGTAATTTACAGCAGTGCACAGGAAAAATAAAACAGAAAGAACTGTTCTTACTAGGTGTTTTTTCATTTTTTCAATTTAAGGATTAAGGATTCGTTGTAGGCTTTTTTAAGGCTTCTTATGGATTGGTTCCAGGTGTCTTTTTCGGATTTATCAAACAATATTTTTTTAATCTTGATTTTTGTAGTTAAAATGATCTTGTTTTCTTTTGCAGTATAATTGATCTCAACCTCCATCAAATCATTATTGAATTTGGTATTAGGAGGCAAATAACTTACCGCATAGTTTTTCGGAATTTCCAGCTCGTAAGTCGAATTGTTGAAAAGCAGGAAATCAAGTTCTATTTTATATTTCCGGTCTTCTTCAAGGATAAAGGTTTCATAAGCCCTGTCAAGATTTAGATTTATGAAAATCTCGTCATCTATCTTAATGACATAATTTTCAAGCTTGAAATCGTAAGTAACCTCATAAGGCTTGTCCCTGTCATTGATGTTAGTCTCAGCGTATTGGTTTAAAATGAATTTGTTATTTCCTTTTAAAACCAGCGTTTTCAGCATTTCAAATCTTGTTTTATCGGTAGCATCTCCAATCTGGCTCAGATAATGACCTCTGTTATACCCGAAAAATGTCATTTTCCCGTTTCCGGAAAGTATATCGCTGTCAATTTTCAGCTGGATGTTTTCCCTTACTTCATTGCTGGTGGAAGGCATTATAGGGACCGGTATAATTTTAAGAGTACCATTTTCGTCAATTAACGCTTCTTTTCCCTGTATGAATGAGGATGGGCTTCCGAATTCGGTTTCCTTATCGGTGGCATCTAAAAAAATATAGTCGTTTCCTTTTTTGTAGGTTGCAATCATATGGTCGTCTACTGCGGGTGTTGCCAGATCAGAATAGGTGTAAGGGATATTCCGACTGCCAATCCAGGTAATATAAACGTTGTCGATCTTAGCCATTTTTGCCATAGCTGTAATGATACTGGCCATGTCTTTACAGTCACCAAACTTCCTTTCAAAGACCAGTTTGGCCTCCCTCGGAATGAAACCTTCATAACCCTGCTCAAAAGCAACATATTTAATATTGTCTTTTACCCAGTAATAGATGCTTTTCACTTTTTCCGTTTCACTGGTTTTATCGGCAGTGATTTTCTCAACAAGAGCTTTTAAAGCTGGATCTTCCTTAGCATTTAAATTGGATACAAAACCTTTGTAATAAGTGAATAATTGGTTTACATCGTCTAAAACAGCTACTTTTTTGTCATCAATAGTATAGTCTTTAATATATACATCAATATGAGGAACAAAGTATAAGAAATTCGGGGCATAATCCTCCGATTTTAAAGGCTTCAGGTCTTTTAAGGACCATTTGTAAACCCACTTTCCTTTTTTCTCTGTTTTACTAAATTGGATTTGATTTTCAGGGTCGTTGAAAATCTTATAGCCGATGGTAATGTCTTTATCGCTGATGATCTCAAGGGAAGAGTTTACAATCGGCAGACCGCTTCCAAAAACAAATTTGTGCAGTAGGTGCGGGTCTACGAATTCTGTTTTGTAATTCAGAAATTTTTTCGCTCCGGTCTCAAGATTGGGAAAAGTCAGTTGCTTTTCTTTTACGGCACTATGAAAAATATTGCTTTCCTGATGGAATTTTTCACTTGCTTGCGATACCTTGATTTTCTTCTCTTTTCCTTTATCGTTTATAATCGAGTAGGCATCGTATTCCACAAGTTTTACCAGATCGGAATATACAAAGGACTCCTTGTTGCTGTGAATAGCAAGATCCGACAAGATCATGGTTTCGGTTAAATTATCCTGGATAATCTTGAGCTTTTTGTTTTCGATGGATATTCTATACGACTGAACATCATTTAAAATAAGCTCGTTATAATCCGGATATTTAAGTTTTAACTCGCTTACCGTGTTTTGCCCGTATGCTTGTATAAAGCAAAGACACAGTAAGAGTTTTGCTATCTTATTTAATGATTTCAACCAATTCATTTGTGTTGTATTTTTTAGTTACTGCCAGTTTATTGTCTTTGTATATTAAGACATCGCCGTGCAGTCTATTGTCTTTATACATTGCAGAAAGTAACGGATTTCCATTTTCCGAAAAGTATTCCTGAAGGCCTTCATAGTTGCCATTCTTCAAACGCTCAATCTTGTATATTTTCCCGTTTGCGTGATATTGCACACGTTCTCCGTCCGCATAATTATTTTTGTAAACCGCAGTCATTTCCGGTTTTCCTTCATCATTATTGATGATAAATTTCCCTTCAGTGTTTCCTTTGTTAAGATTTGTGGTGATGGCCAGTTTTCCGTTAGGATAATATGAAGTCATTTCGGCCGTTTCGTTTTTAATCGCTGTTTTGTCGGTTAATTTGCCTTCTTTATCTTTCTTAATATAATACTTCGCAATATTGTTCTGGTAGCCGATAATCAATAATGGTTCGCCCTTAAGGTTGTAATAGGTTTGTTCCCCTTCCATTAAATTATCAAGCTGGCTGTATTCATACATTTTTCCCTGATTTTGGAAGTAGCGTATTGTCTTTCCAAATTCTTCTCCATAAACATATTCGTCCGTCATCATTAAATTCCCGGCTAAATCATAGTATTTGCTTAGGCCGTGAAGCAAACCCGCATAATATGGTTTTTCAAATATCAGTTTCCCTAAAGGGCCATAGTACTTGCAGTTATTATGTCTTGCCCCATTGATGAATTCTGTTTCAAGTATTGGCGTGTTTTCTTTGTCTTTCTCAATATACTTCCCATTGTATTCGCCATTTATCATTTCATAGTTTTCGGTTACGGTGCCATTAGAACGTTTTATGGACAGTTTACCGTTTAGGTTCTTGAAATCAATTGTCCCTTCCAATTCGCTATTAGGATTAAATCTTTCTAATTTTACGATTTCGCCATCCATAAAGGTGCTTTTGTCGCTGAATTTTCCATTTAACCAATATTCCTGTTTGTTGTAATTTAATTGGTCATTTACATAATATCCTTCGGATGCAAGTAATCCATCGGAATAATAACTTTTGAAGGGCCCGTTCTTAGCGCCGTCCTTTATGTAGAATTCTTCTTCCTTAACGCCGTAATCATAACTTTCATAGGAGCCGTTTATCGCATTGTTAGCATAATTAGCAATATAATTTAATGATCCGTCACGGTTATAACTATGCGTTAGTCCTTCCTGAACTCCTTTATTGTAGGTTTCACGGAATTTAACCACACCATTGGAGTATCGCTGTTCCCAGGTCTTATTTTTTAA
>NZ_CAMLMK010000101.1 GCF_946481155.1 uncultured Flavobacterium sp. | reverse complement strand
CGGACAAAATGTATGAGAAATTATTAATGAATCATTATAAGTTGTAATTTTGCAACCGGTTTTAAATTTTTAAACACAACTTTCATAAATATATCAAGATGAAATTTTTTATTGACACAGCCAATTTAGAGCAAATTAAAGAAGCACAGGCATTAGGCGTTTTAGACGGCGTTACCACAAATCCGTCATTAATGGCAAAAGAAGGAATTACAGGAAAAGACAATATTTTAAAACATTATGTTGATATCTGTAATATTGTTGAAGGTGATGTAAGTGCCGAAGTAAATGCGATGGATTTGGAAGGCATGATCAGAGAAGGTGAGGAGCTGGCTGATTTGCATGAGCAGATTGTTGTGAAATTGCCAATGACAAAAGAAGGAATTAAAGCATGTAAATATTTCTCAGACAGAGGTGTAAAAACTAACGTAACGCTTATTTTCTCTGCCGGCCAGGCATTATTGGCTGCAAAAGCCGGAGCTACTTACTGTTCACCATTCTTAGGCCGTTTAGATGATGTTTCCACAGATGGTTTGAACCTGATTGACGAAATCCGTCAGATTTATGACAACTATGGCTTTGAGACTGAAATTCTTGCTGCTTCTGTACGCCATACAATGCACGTTGTGAATTGCGCGAAAATCGGAGCTGATGTAATGACAGGACCATTGTCATCAATCATGGGATTAATGAATCACCCGTTAACAGATATCGGATTAGCACAGTTCAAAGCGGATTACGAAAAAGGAAATAAATAATTAGAGTATTCTAATTCCAATAAAAAAGCGGTCTCAATTTGAGACCGCTTTTTTATTTAGTATATTTTTTTATCTTATCTTGATACCATTTCCTTGCATTCTGCAGGTGTATTTTTTAAGCATTCTTCGAATTTCGGATCAAATAGGCTTACGAACGCATTTTTAATCGTTCCGTCAGGATTCAGAAGCATTACGCGGTGAATTTTAGTAACCACCCATTCTTCTTTTAATTTCGGAATGTCAGACGCGTGAAGCTGCACTGCATGATCGAAATTGTAATTTTTCAATATGTTTAACCAGGCTTCCTGCGAAAAGTCAATGTTAATGGCAATGAAATTCAAATCAGGGTGTTTGGCTTTGTATTCCATCGCTTTTTTGTGTACCGCTTCTAAATGTGATTTAGCACTCAGCGTCCAGAAAAACACAACCGTCTGACCTTGAATCATGTGGTCAAAATCCACTTTTTCTCCAAATGTATTAACAAATTCCTCTTGGGGAAGTTTTTTACCCGGAGTCAGGAATTGAACCGCCTTACTGATTTTCTTAATCTCGTTGTGCTTACTGTTATCCGTAGAAAGCTGGAAATAACGGTCAAAGAACCTTTTATTATTGGCCATATTCTGATCCTCAAGGATATACATGAACGCAATGTTATTTAAAATGGCATTTTTTACCTTTCTGTTGGTAAATAAAGAATCTGTAATGTTGAGTTTTTCAACGTTATAGGTCAGCGCATTCTTTTCAAGCTGATTTTCGTTTTCACAATCTTTATAAACGATATTGCTTAACATGTTCGAAACGTAACGCATGAATGGTACGTAACAACATAAGTCTTCGTCATTATAGTTTATATTTTTTCGGAACGAATAATAATTTTGCGGAAGCGTTTTACAGATATTTTCCCCGTTTCTTCTTTTATGTGCAATAGGGTATATTTCTTTTTTGGCAAGATGATTTAAATCGAGATCGGCTTTGGCATACTTATCGAATTTTTCATCCCAGCCAATTTCCGTTTTTCTTCTCAGATAAAATGCTTTTTTGACAGCATATGAAGAATCAATACTTTTGGTAAATGCTTTATAATCTCTGTCGCTCAATTCATAAATACTGTTTCTGTCAGCTTCATTTTTTAGGAACATATCGATAAGATAATTGTTCTTTTGGTCACCGCGGCCACAAAAAACCAGTGAATTGTCAAATTCTTTGGTGTTTAGGCGAAGAAGCAAGCTATCATTTTTATCAAAATAAACATACTGATATTCCGGTTCATGTCGGAAAGTATACATTCCCGGAGCCAACGAATCAAACTTTTTAAAGAAACGGTTGTTTTTGTCAAGCAAAATGGAGTCGATTACTTCGTTATCCTTTAACAACAACACATAGCGATTGTTCGGATTAACGATTTCGCCACCAAAATAAGCAGTGTAGTTGTCATCCTTAAATTCCTTACCACAGGAGCAAAGAAGCGTGATTGCCACTGTAGAAATAGGAAGAAGTAGATTTTTGAAATAGGCTAACATTAAATCAGTTATTTATCAAACAAAAATAGCTGTGTAATGCTTAACGTGCTGTTAATGGACAGTTAAATTAAGCATAAACATCATTCTAAATAAATTGGCTCAAAACTCCACTATTTTTTCTACTTTTGCAACACTTTTATAAAAAAAACAAAATCAATGTTAACAGTTTCAAATTTATCAGTACAATTTGGTAAGCGAATTTTATTCGACGAAGTGAATGTGACCTTTACCCAAGGGAACTGCTACGGAATTATCGGAGCGAACGGTGCTGGAAAATCTACCTTCTTAAAAATCCTATCCGGAGATATCGATCCAACTTCAGGCCGCGTAATTCTTGAGCCTGGCAAGCGTATGTCGGTTCTAAACCAGAACCACAACATGTTTGATGAGCATACTGTTCTTGAAACCGTAATGATGGGAAACAAGAATTTGTTTGCTGTGAAAAAGGAAATGGATGAATTGTATGCCGATTATTCGGATGATAAAGTGGACCGAATTGGTGAACTACAGGTACAGTTTGAAGAAATGAATGGCTGGAATGCCGATTCTGATGCTGCGACCTTGCTTTCAAACCTTGGTATTTCTGCTGATTATCATTATACATTGATGGGTGATGTGGAAGGAAAACTGAAAGTTCGTGTCCTATTAGCGCAGGCACTATTCGGAAATCCTGATGTGCTGATTATGGATGAGCCTACCAATGACCTGGATTTTGAAACGATCGGTTGGTTGGAAAACTTCCTTGCAAATTATGACAATACGGTATTGGTGGTTTCTCATGACCGTCACTTCCTTGATGCGGTTTGTACGCATGTTTCGGATATCGATTTCGGAAAAATCAACCATTATTCCGGTAACTATACCTTCTGGTATGAATCTTCTCAGTTAGCGGCAAAACAAAGAGCGCAGCAAAACAAGAAAGCAGAAGAGAAAAAAGCAGAATTAGAAGAATTTATCCGTCGTTTCAGTGCGAACGTTGCTAAGTCAAAACAGGCAACTTCCCGTAAGAAAATGATCGATAAGCTGAATTTGGACGAAATTAAGCCGTCAAGCCGTCGTTATCCTGCTATTATTTTTGATCAGGAGCGTGAGGCGGGTGATCAGATTTTGAATGTACAGAATTTGAGTGCTTCTGTTGAAGGAGAAGTGCTTTTCAAAAATGTAGATCTTAATATGGCGAAAGGCGATAAAATCGTTGTTTTCTCTAAAGATTCCCGTGCTACGAGTGCTTTTTACGAAATCCTTAACGGAAATCAAAAACCAGATAGCGGTACTTTTGATTGGGGAATCACAACGAATCAATCGTATCTTCCGGCCGATAACCATAGTTTCTTCGAAAATGATTTAACGTTGGTAGATTGGTTACGTCAATGGGCGAAAACAGAACCGGAAAGAGATGAAGTATATGTTCGTGGTTTCTTAGGAAAAATGATTTTCTCAGGAGAAGAAGCCTTAAAAACCGGACGCGTTTTATCAGGAGGAGAAAAAGTACGTTGTATGCTTTCCCGAATGATGATGATGCGTGCTAACGTACTGATGCTTGACGAACCGACAAATCACCTGGATCTGGAATCGATTACGGCTTTCAATAATTCATTGAAAAACTTTAAAGGTTCGGTGTTGTTTACTACGCATGACCACGAATTTGCGCAAACGGTTGCTAACAGAGTATTGGAAATCACGCCAAACGGAGTAATCGACAGATACACAACATTCGATGAATATCTTGAAGATGAGAAGATTAAAGAATTGAGAACAAAAATGTATTCTTAATAAGAACAGAAAATCCCGCTAAAAAGCGGGATTTTTTATTTTGAAGACTGCCTGAATTTTTTCTGCGGGGGTGGTAAAGGAACAAATTCTGTTTCACCTGGAACTTTTGGGAAAGCCTGATTTTCCCAGTCAATTTTTGCTTTTTCAATTTTTTCTTTGCTCGAGGAAACAAAATTCCAGAAAATAAAACGCTCTTCCGGAAAAGGTTCACCTCCGAAGATATAAACTGTCGTATTTTCTCCCATTTCAAATTCACAGAGTTTACTGTCTTTGGCAATTAAAATTTGTTTCGGCTCAAAAACGTTGTCATCACTTTTAATACTTCCTTCCAGAATATACAAAGCGCTTTCGCCGAATAAATCGTCACCAATTCTAACTTTTTGTGCCTTAGTGCTTTTAATTTCCAAAAAGTAAAGCGGACTGTAAACCGGAACAGCTGATTTTCTTCCGAAGGCTTCTCCGGCTATGAGTTTAAAAGATAATCCATCTTGTTCCCAATGTGGAATATCCTCTTTTTCAACATGGGTGAAAGTCGGCTCCATTTCTTCCAGTTCTTTTGGAAGCGCTACCCAAATTTGAAATCCGTGCAGCAATTTTTCGGAAGTCCGGAGGTATGACGGCGTTCTTTCGGAATGTACGATTCCTTTTCCGGCGGTCATCCAGTTCACGGCGCCGGGTTTTATCTCTATTTCCGTTCCTAAACTGTCTTTATGCATGATGCTTCCTTCGAAAAGGTAGGTAAGGGTCGAAAGTCCTATATGCGGATGCGGAGGAATATCAAAATTCTCATACTCCGTTAAATAGGTTGGGCCCATATGGTCAATAAACGCAAAAGGTCCAACGGTTCGTTTTTCCTTAAAAGGCAGAAGACGCCCGACTATAAAGTTTCCTATATAGGCAGCACGTTCTTCTATTATCAGGTTGACATTTGACATAGCTCAGTTTTTAATAAAATTAGCACTTATTCATCAAATCCTTTAAAATTTTCATCTACAAGCCGTTTCCATTCCGGATGCTTTTTTATGTAAGCGAAAACCATAGGGCAAAGAGGAATGAGTTTTAAATCATAGGCATCAATATAAGCTAACGTCTTTTCGATTACGGCTGTTGCGGCTCCTTTTCCTTCCAATTCGGGCTCGGTTTCTGTATGGATCAGGGTAATGGCTTTTGGTCTTTCTTTATAAACGATAAAAGCTTTGTGTCCATCGACAGTAATTTCAAATTGATGTTTTTCTTCGTTTTTAATCAGAGGAATTTCTAAATATTCTGGTTTCATTGTTTAGACTGAGGTTATAATGTTATTAAAATAAAATCCCGCTTACGACGGGACTTTTATATTTTACAGGCAAAAGTTATTATTTTTTTCCGCCCATTTTGCTTATAAAGAAAATGACTATAGCAATTATAGCGAGTACGATAAAAATCCCTACACCTACACCGGCTTTAAATATACCTTCAATTAGTTCACAACTTGTTAATGTCAGCATTACAACCAATAGTACTAACAGATTTCTTACCTTGTTTCGCATGATTTCTGGTTTTTTAAATTCGTATTTAACAATTTTTAAAACCTTTAAAACCTATCTAAAGGCCTTTTAAAACATAAAGTTATGAAATAATTGTACTAAAATTTTTTTCCTTATCATTGATTTAACAACTTATTAGATAAAAGAATATGTATTAAAAATAAGTTTCAGAGAAATCAATCTTCCAGATAACCAAATTTGCCGGCTTTTACATCTTCAAATGCCTGAAGAATTTCGCCTTCCGTATTCATTACAAAAGGACCGTGTGCGACAATTGGCTCTGCAATCGGTTCACCGCTTAGTACTAACACAATTGCATTTTCTAAAGCTTCAATAGTGAAATCCTCGCCTTCATTTTCAAATAAAACGAAATGATCGGTCGGGACAATCTCGCTATCATTTACTTTAATGCTTCCTTCAATTACCAAAAGCCCGGTATTATAATGCGCCGGAAATATAAAAGCAGCTTTCCCGCCTCTGTTTAATTTTGCATTTTGAAGGTTGACCGGAGTAAACGTCGATGCAGCTCCTTTAACATCTCTATAATTTCCGGCTATGACTTCAATTATTCCGGCATTGTCGGGAAGCTCATATTTACTGATTTGATCATTGGTAATTCCTTGATATTTAGGTGTTGACATTTTGTCTTTAGCAGGTAAATTAACCCACAACTGCACCATTTGAAAATCGCCGCCTGTTTTACTGAATTCCTCTTCGTGATATTCTTTGTGAAGTACTCCCGAAGCAGCCGTCATCCATTGTACATCGCCTTCGCCGATAATTCCGCCACCACCGGCACTGTCGTGATGTGCCACTTTTCCTTTATATGCAATCGTAACGGTTTCAAAACCTCTGTGAGGGTGAACTCCAACGCCTTTAGGGATTTCTGAAGGAGGAAAATGATATTTGGAATTGTAATCCAGCATAATAAACGGGCTCATACGTTCCATATCCAAATGATATCCGCTTGGGATAAAATTATGAACCCTGAAGCCGTCACCAACAAAATGAGGTGCTCTTGGAGCTGCTACTAATTCAATATTTTTTGTTGCCATTGTGTTATTTTTTAATGTGTTACACAAAGTTACTTCAGAATGGACTGCGAAACACTTAATCCAGATTAAGAAATGATATAAAAAAAGCCGTGGATTACCACAGCTTTTTTTAGTATATTCTAGTTAATTAATTGCATGATAATCCAGGTACTGCAGGTGCTAATTCTATACCGCCATCGTCTTTAACTGACCAGCTTCCGGTAATTACGCTGCCTGAATTAGTGGAATTCCAGATTACGTGAACAATAATCACTTCACATTCGGAAACACTTCCTTCCACTTTAATAATTCTGTTAGAGCCTCCGCCTGGCGTGGATTGTGTAACCGATAGATTTCCGCCGGATACGGTCACCACTGCATCTTCTCCTGTAAAGTTTGTCAAACCTCCCTGAATTTTGATATAATCCTGATCGGCATCCGCTGTAAAAGTATAAATTGCTTCTCTGGTAGAACCGCAGGAAAGTGCTTCACCGGTAAAAGAAGACTCGCAGCCGTCATAGCAGATTCCGATTAATTTATATTCCACATCAAAAGAAGCCGGAGGTCCGTTTCCTGTTACAGCAAGGGTGAAATTAATCATATCACATGCCTGCCAACCGGAATCAAGAGGTACGGAATATACTCCCCAGGTACCGGCAGCTACCGGTCCGCCTGTCCAGGATGAAACGCCATTGATCACTAAATCGCTCCAATTATTGGTGCTTTTTACTTCCATAACGAAATGTGTTTCGGTGTTGTAGTACTTGATATCGACTTTTTTGCTGTTCGAGGTATTGGTTCGACCACCCCAGTAAACCATTTTTGAATCCTGAATGTCGAAATAGGGTCCGTCTGGTGCAATGCAATCTGACTCGCAATCACCTGTCCTTAGTAAAGAGAATGTTTTTTGTGAATTGTTGTTTTTGTCGGTCATCTCATCTTTTTGACATGCCGTAAGAATTAACGTCATAGCGAGCAAACAATAAATAGCCACACCACTGTTTGAAGTAGTAATTTTTTTCATAATCCAGTTTTTTATTGTTAATAATTATGTTAAAAATATTTCTAATTTTTATTACAAACTAAAAAAAAGTTTGTTTTTCGTTGTTTTAGTTCCTTTATTCGCCGAATTACACAAATTGTTAATTTCGCTGTTTTTCTACTACGGGAATCATAAGTTTTTGCTTACGTGAATATTTAATAGAGAGGCAGTATTAGCAGATTAATAAAAAAATTGTACTTTTACACACCAAACACAACACTTCATTATGAGTCAAAAAATATTGCTCACTTCAAAAGAAGTCAATATCATTCTGCATCGTTTGGCCTGTCAGTTAATCGAAAAACATCTCGATTTTTCAAACACTATCCTTATCGGAATTCAGCCTCGTGGTAAGTTCCTTGCTGAGAGAATCAAAGAAATTCTTGAAAAGGAATATACTATTGAAAATATACCGTTGGGTTTTTTGGACATCACTTTTTTCAGGGATGATTTCCGCAGAAATGAAAAACCGATGGAAGCGAATAAAACCCAAATCGACTTTTTGGTAGAAGACAAAAAAGTGGTTTTCATAGACGACGTTTTGTATACCGGACGAAGCATCCGTGCAGCTTTAACAGCAATCCAATCTTTCGGAAGACCTTCGGGAATTGAGCTTTTAACGCTGATTGACAGACGTTTCAGTCGGGACTTACCCATTCAGCCGGATTATCGCGGAAGGCAGGTCGATGCGTTCAATAATGAGAAAGTTATCGTGCACTGGAAAGAAAATGATGGGGAAGATCAGGTGCTTTTAGTAGCCAAAACAATAAACAACTAAAATTACAACAACACAACATAACAGATGAAAGAGCTTAGTGTCAATCATTTACTAGGAATAAAATACATCAACAAGAATGATATCGATTTGATTTTTGAAACTGCCGATCAGTTTAAGGAAGTAATCAATCGCCCCATCAAAAAAGTACCTTCATTACAACATATAACTATTGCCAATATCTTCTTTGAAGACAGTACGCGTACAAAACTTTCGTTCGAACTGGCCCAGAAACGACTTTCAGCAGATGTAATGAGTTTCTCGGCAGCACAATCTTCGGTAAAAAAAGGAGAAACACTGATTGATACAGTTAATAATATTCTTTCGATGAAGGTGGATATGGTCGTAATGCGTCATAAAAATCCCGGAGCGGCACATTTTTTATCTCAAAATGTAAAAGCAAGTATCGTAAACGCAGGTGATGGAGCTCATGAACATCCAACGCAAGCATTATTAGACAGTTATTCCATTAGAGAGAAATTAGGTGAAGTAGGCGGGAAGAAGGTCGTAATTGTTGGAGATATTTTACACTCACGAGTAGCACTTTCAAACATTTTCGCGCTGCAAATGCAGGGTGCCGAAGTGATGGTATGCGGACCCAAAACATTAATTCCGCGCTACATTGAATCACTTGGAGTAAAGTATGAGCCAAACCTACGTAAAGCCTTAGAATGGTGTGATGTAGCAAATATGCTCAGAGTTCAAAACGAACGTTTGGATGTGAATTATTTCCCTTCAACAAGAGAATATGCACAACAATATGGAGTTGACAAAGCATTACTGGATTCACTGAATAAAGAAATCGTAATCATGCACCCTGGACCAATTAACCGTGGAGTGGAAATTACTTCCGATGTGGCCGATTCACAGCAATCGGTAATCTTAAATCAGGTGGAAAACGGAGTAGCGGTTCGTATGGCTGTGATTTATTTGCTGGCGCAGAAGATAAAATAGTCAAAA
>NZ_CAMLMK010000100.1 GCF_946481155.1 uncultured Flavobacterium sp. | reverse complement strand
GAAACGCCTGCTGAAACACCGGCAGATCAACCTAAACCATAAAATGTCCAAAATAAAAACCACCTTCTTTTGCCAGAGTTGCGGCACCCAGTTCTCAAAATGGCAGGGACAATGCACCGCCTGCAAAGAATGGAATACCATTGTTGAAGAAGTAATACAGAAGGAAGAAAAAGTAGCCTGGAAAACCGAAACATCACCGGTAAAAAAGGCCTCCAAACCTTTACGCATAAACGAAATTGATACCACCGAAGAAATCCGGTTAGACACCAAAGACGGTGAGCTGAACCGGGTTTTGGGCGGCGGACTGGTACCAGGCTCCTTAACGCTGCTTGGTGGTGAACCGGGCATCGGGAAAAGTACGCTCCTGCTGCAAATTTCGCTGCAGTTGCCCTATAAAACGCTATATGTTTCCGGAGAAGAAAGCCAGAAGCAAATCAAGATGCGAGCCGAACGGATCACACCCAACGGAGACAATTGCTATATCCTTACCGAAACCAAAACGCAGAATATCTTCCGCCAGATTGAGGAAATCGAACCCGAAATCGTAATTATCGATTCCATCCAGACGCTGCATACCGACTATATCGAATCGTCAGCCGGGAGTATTTCGCAAATCCGTGAAACCACGGCCGAACTGATAAAATTCGCCAAGGAAACCAACGTTCCGGTTATTTTAATCGGGCACATTACCAAAGACGGCAACATCGCAGGTCCGAAGATTCTGGAACACATGGTAGACACCGTGCTGCAGTTTGAGGGCGACAGAAATCACGTATACAGAATCTTACGTTCATTAAAAAACCGTTTTGGTTCTACCTCCGAATTGGGAATTTACGAAATGCAGGGCAGCGGCTTGCGCGAAGTAGCCAATCCTTCAGAAATACTGATTTCACACAAAGACGAAGAGCTTTCCGGAACCGCCATCGCCTCCACCTTAGAAGGCATGCGTCCCTGGATGATTGAGATTCAGGCTTTGGTTTCTACCGCCGTTTATGGAACACCGCAACGCAGTACCACAGGGTATAACGCAAAACGACTCAACATGATCTTAGCCGTGCTGGAAAAACGCGCCGGCTTCCGATTGGGTGCCAAAGACGTTTTCCTGAATGTGACTGGAGGTATTTCCGTAGATGATCCCGCAATTGATTTAGCGGTTGTGGCTGCAATCCTGTCGTCCAACGAAGACATCCCCGTAGGAAAGAATTTCTGTTTCGCTGGGGAAGTAGGCCTTTCCGGAGAAATCCGTCCTGTAAACCGTGTAGAACAGCGTATCCAGGAAGCGGAAAAACTGGGATTCTCAACGATTTTCGTTTCCAAATACAATAAGATTGCGCTTAAAAACACTTTGATTGAGATTAAAATGGTGGCGAAGATTGAGGATGTCGTTTCGGAATTGTTTGGCTAAATAAAATATAAAAATCATGCAGATACCGCAGGTCAGAATGATTCTCCGTATGCTTCTCCTTCTTTTGGCCGGAAGCAGTGCTTTGGCGCAAACCGACGTAAAGAAGAAAACCAGATTAAATATCGAAGCCCTTGAAGAAAAAACATCAGGAGGTAACATTACCGTTGATCTTATCCAAAGTGAAAATAAGGAATTTGCCTTCCCGGGAGACGATTTATTCCTAAAAACCATGTCGGATTACCCAAAATACCTAAAACAGATTTCGGAAACTTACAAAGGAATTCCCAAACACGATTCCATCCATTTCTTCCGAAGTGAATACCGCTCCAATCAGGTTTTATTTAATGGATTTAAGCTGGGGGATAAAACCGGACAAGAGCTGGTGGAGTATTTAAAAATCACTGGCGCAGATACACTTCTTATCGCAAAAATGAACATTGCGCCCATTAAAATTTATGTCGTAGGATTCCTGGACAACAAACAGTTTCTTATTGGCGACATGAATAAAAATGAAGACTTCAGTGATGATTACAGGTTTGAATACGATATCAATTTAAGAAATACGGTTGCCGATAACGACATTGTCATTAATAGCCTGCCGGGAGCCAACTATCACTACACGGTGGAGAAGGACGGTAAAATCCGGGAATACAACCAGACGTATCTTTTATATCCGGACGCAGCCAGCCAATGGCGTTTGAATATTGAAAAAGAACGAAGAGGATACTTCTGTTTTCTTAAATTAAAAGATATATGGAAAGGAGAAACCAGCGTTAATAATTCGCCTGTGGAATTTGCTTATAATGGGTATACGAATGAATATGGGACGATTTACGTCAAACCAAAGAACATTCCGTTTAGTGCTGATGGACGAACGTTTAATAAGCAATTTGCCCGCCGACTGAAAGACACGGTTTCTATCGGCGGTAACCGGTTTGTAATGGACAGCATCAACCGGAAGATGACAAAACTGTACCTGCGAAACATAGGGAAGCAAAAGGATAACTTCGGCACCATGATGGGTACTCAAATGGAAAACATCACATTGCCCGATCTAGAAAACAAAACCTTTACTACTTCAGAGGAATTTAAGAAAAAGCAATACACGCTATTGGAATTTTGGGGCACCTGGTGCGGCCCTTGCGTAGCGATAACGCCGGAACTAAAAAAAATACATGCTGATTTCGGATCGAAACTTAACATCATCAGTATCGCTGTCGATGAGGATAAAGACCGTGTCAAAGCCTATATCCGCAAAAATGAGCTGAATTGGAAACACGGGTATTTACCGCTTAAAGAAAGCTGGAAGCAGCCCGCCATCAAACAGCTGAAAATCGACGCCTATCCGACACTTTTTTTATTGGATGCACAGGGATTGATTGTATACCGCGGCACATCGGACAGTATGGATGAACTTTTCAGCATACTCCAAAAAACGCAATAAACCCAAAAACTATTTCCATGAAAGCAAAAGCACTAGTATTATTCAGCTTATTACTGCTAACAGCCGCCTGTGAAAAAGGAGGCTTTTACAGCAAATTCGACGGTGATTTTGACAGCAACCGTTGGGTGCAGTCCGATACGAAATCACACGAATTCACCATTACCGATGACGCTAAACCGTATGATTTGGTGTTGCGTTTCAGCCATGTTTATGATTATCAGTTTGCCAGCGTTCCGATGGTTATCCAAATCACAGCTCCTTCAGGCGAAGTCGAAAATGCGGTGATCGACCTAAAGATAAAAGACAGTTCCGGAAAAGAGCTTGGCGATTGCAGTGGTGACATCTGCGATTTGGAATTTAAAATCAAAGACAGGACAAAACTGGAAAAAGGCAAATACAAGGTGATTCTTGCACATTCTTTCAATGGTCCTTATCTGCCGAATGTTATAGGTGTTGGTCTCGACGTTAGGGTTTCGGAATAAATCAGCTTTTATAAACGACGGAACTGCATTGCGCAAAGTTCTCTTTCGCCGTAGCCGAAAAGGTGTACTCTTTTACAAACTGATTTAAAAGTCGTTCAAATTCCACTCTTTTAGCTTCGGAAAGCGAGTCTGCAGGTTTTTCTTTACTGGGAAGGAACTGATAGAGGAAATAATCCACCGTTCCGTTTTTGTTCAGGTAAATCCGGTTGAAACATCGTGTAGGCTTTTCCCATGCAAAATTGTTTTTCCTAAGAAAAGCTCCCAAATCCTCCAGCAATTTGGCATAAGCGGCCCGCAACTTTTCCTGGTCTTGTTCCGATTTAAAAACAGCCAGCTGCTCATCGGAATGAACAGCGCTTTTATAAAGTTTGTCCAATTGCTCATAAGGAGTTCCCTCCAGTTCGGCCTGCTCAAAAGTCATGGCTTTGTTTTGGGCCAATAAGGCATTCGAAAAAACAGCAAGTAAGATAAAGTAGAAAGATTTCATAAAGTAGTTTTAGGTTCTTTATATAACTCTGATTGTCAGACTTTATTGTAATGCAATGCGCACAAATAAATCATTATGAGCTGAAAGCCTATAAGTTTGGTTTGCAGACTCAAAGTCTGCGACGATTGAAGTACTCATATTTTTTTGCCACAGATTCTAGGACTACCATTATTAATTCGTGTAAATCTGTGCAATTCATGGCTTAAAATTTTTAGAAGCTTTAACCACCAAAGCGGTCCATGAAAACCTAAAGAAAAAAAGCAGGCCGTGTAGCCTGCTTTCCTTATAAAGATCAATTTTTTTAGTCAATAATATCAAATCCGGTATACTTGCGCAATACTTCCGGGATTACAATACCTTCAGGAGTTTGGTAGTTCTCAAGGATCCCGGCTAATACTCGTGGCAACGCCAATGAACTTCCGTTTAAGGTGTGTGCCAATTGCGTTTTGCCGTCTTTTCCTTTGAAACGCAATTTCAGTCGGTTCGCCTGGAACGTCTCAAAATTCGATACCGAAGAAATTTCCAGCCAACGGTCCTGAGCAGTAGAGAACACTTCAAAATCATAGGTCATAGCCGAAGCGAACCCCATATCACCGCCACAAAGACGCAAAATACGATAAGGCAATTTCAATTCCTGCAGCAATACTTTCACATGTTCCACCATGCCTTCAAGAGCTTCATACGATTTATCCGGATGCTCAATACGAACGATTTCCACCTTGTCAAACTGATGCAAACGGTTCAGGCCACGCACATGTGCTCCCCATGAGCCCGCTTCTCTACGGAAACATGGCGTATAGGCCGTACACAATACCGGTAATTCATTTTCCTGTAAGATCACATCGCGGAAAATATTCGTTACCGGGACTTCAGCCGTAGGAATAAGATACAAATCGTCTTTGGCATCATGGTACATCTGCCCTTCTTTGTCCGGCAATTGTCCCGTTCCGTAGCCTGAAGCTTCATTAACTAAATGCGGCACCTGGTATTCGCGGTAACCGGCATCCGTATTTTTATCTAAGAAATAAGAAATCAGGGCGCGTTGTAACTTCGCTCCTTTTCCTTTGTAAACAGGAAATCCGGGCGCAGTGATTTTCGTCCCCAATTCAAAATCCACGATATCGTATTTTTTGATCAGCTCCCAATGCGGCAAAGCACCTTCATGCAATACCGGGATGTCGCCTTCCTGGAAAATATTAATATTGTCATCCGCGGTTTTTCCCTGCGGAACTAAATCAGCCGGTGTATTCGGTAATTTATATAATTCCTGTGTAAGTTCTTCCGAAACGGTATTTAAGACTTCGCTCAGCTCACGCCCTTTTTCACGGTACTGCGTCGACTTCTCCTTTAAAATTTCGGCTTTCTGCTTCTCGCCGTTTTTCATCATTTCACCAATGTCTTTGGACAGCTTGTTCGACTCCGACAAAACAGTATCCAACTCCACTTGGGTCGCACGGCGTTTCTCGTCTAATGCCACCACGGTTGCCACCAATTCCTTAGCATCTAAATTCCTTTTTGCCAAAGCCTGGATTACTTTTTCCTGGTTTTCTCTGATAAAAGCGATCTGTAACATAATGTATGATTTTTTAAAGTGGAGCAAATTTAAGGAATTGTTGATTATATCCGTCGGAAAAAACAAACTTGTTTAGGGTATTGCAAGCAAAATAGTTCCGTTAGAAACCCAACAAAAGAAAAACAAGATGTTATAATTTTAGTTATATTTGGGAAAATTTTTAAAGATTATGAAAAAGTTTGCCCTGCTTTTTACATTACTCGTAACCTTCAGCATATTTTCGCAGACGCATGACGAGGAATACCATAGCATGATTGAAGCCGAAATGAAATCGGCCGCTAAAACCATGGATTTCAGAGTGAATCCAAACACTCAAAATTACAATGTGACCTACCACAAATTGGAATTTACCGTAGACCCCGCCGTTTATAATATCGCCGGCGTAGTAACTACAAACTTTACGGCTCTGGCCGACATGACCACCATTACCTTCGACTTAACCAACGAACTGACGGTAACTTCCGTAATGCAGGGAGTAACCAATCTTACATTCCTTCAAAATGCTAACAACGAATTGGTAATTACCCTTCCGGCAACCTTAACGGCAGGAAATTCTTCTTCCGTTAAAATAACCTATTCGGGACCGCCTTCTTCCGGCGAACAGGCTTTTGTAACCAGCACCCACAGCGGAACACCAATTTTATGGACATTATCTGAACCTTTCGGGGCTAGAGACTGGTGGCCTTGCAAGCAGGATTTAAACGATAAAGCGGAAAGCATCGATGTGTATATCACAGCACCTTCCACCTACACAAGTGTTTCCAATGGAGTGCAGCAGTCCGCCATCGTAGCGGGAGCGAACAAAACAACGCATTACCATCACGGGTATCCGATTCCGGCTTACCTTATCGCTATTGCAGTAACCAATTATCAGATCTGTAACCAGCAGGGTGGTTTGGGCACAGTACCAAGTCCGTTCTTCCCCATCGTAAATTATATTTATCCTGAAACCGCGGCGTCCACGCAAACCAGTTTGGCGGTAACTCCTCAAATCATTAATCTGTATGAAACTCTCGTAGGACCTTACCCTTTCCGTAGTGAAAAATACGGCCATGCACAGTTTGGCTGGGGTGGCGGAATGGAGCACACTACCGTTTCCTTTATGGGAGGCTGGAACCGAAGCCTGATCGCACATGAAATGGCACACCAATGGTTCGGCGATAAAGTGACCTGCGGAACGTGGAAAGACATCTGGCTGAACGAAGGAATCACGGAATACCTTTCCGGTTTAGTGGTGGAAAATCTTGACGGTGCGGCCAATTTCGTAAGCTGGAAAAGCGGAAAAATCAGCAGTATCACTTCGCAGGCCGGAGGGAATTTGTACCTGACCGATGCACAGGCACTGGACGTGAACAGAATCTTCAGTTCCCGTTTATCCTATGACAAAGGATCCATGGTAACACACATGTTACGCTATAAAATGGGTGATGTTGCTTTCTTTCAGGGATTGCGCAATTATTTAAATGATCCGGCATTGGCATACGGCTATGCAGTAACGCCACAATTCCAGGCACACATGGAAGTTGTTTCCGGACAAAACCTTACGGAGTTCTTTAACGACTGGGTATACATGCAGGGGTATCCGACATACACGATAAACGCACAAAATATAGGCGGAAATCAGGTACGCATCACCATTAATCAAACTTCTTCGCACATTTCTGTTCCTTTCTTCGAAATGCCGGTAACGGTTCGTTTAACAGGAGCGGGCGGATTGACGCATGATGTAGTATTGAACAACACCACCAACGGTCAGCAGTTTGTCGTAAACGTACCTTTTTCGGCAACGGGAGCGATATTCGATCCGAACAAGGACATCATCTCCAGAAACAGCACGATTACCTTGGCAACCGACACCTTCGAATTACAGCAAAGCATCAGCCTGTATCCGAATCCGTCAAGCGACAGGTTAAACATTCAGCTGCCAGATACTATCCAATTGGAAAAAGCGGAAGTGTACAACATGATCGGACAGCTGGTAGCCACGGAAACCGCACCTGATTTTAGCGTAGCGGGTTTATCAAACGGGGTTCATATCGTGAAGATTACCACCTCGGAAGGGGTAACTCATAAAAATTTTATAAAAAAATAGGCAAACCAAAATAAGATGATAAAAAGTAAGGTGAAAACCTTACTTTTGTCGTTTATAATAAAACCCATCGTTAAAAATGATACAAGTAGGACAAATCCTTTTCATATTATCCGTATTGGTAATCCTTCACGAATTCGGTCACTATATCACCGCTAAAATGTTTAAAGTAAGAGTAGAAAAATTCTATCTTTTTATGGATGCCGGCTTCGCTTTATTGAAGAAAAAGATAGGGGAAACCGAATGGGGAATCGGATGGCTGCCGTTGGGAGGCTATGTAAAGCTTTCCGGAATGGTTGACGAAAGTATGGATATGGAACAGATGAAACAGGAACCGCAACCATGGGAATTCCGTTCAAAACCGGCCTGGCAGCGTTTGATCATCATGTTGGGCGGAATCATTGTAAACATTCTTTTGGCCTGGCTTATTTTCAGCATCACCTATACAACCATCGGGAAAAAAGTAATAGCAACCTCAGAACTTCAGAAAAACGGCTTAGCCTTTGGAGAAGTGGGTCAGAGTGTAGGCTTCAGAAACGGAGACAAAATCTTAAAAATTGACGGGGAATACCACGACGACTTCAAGTTCATGACCATGGCCGTTTTGTTTGGAGAAAAAGTGGAGATCGAAAGAAATGGTGAAAAGAAAGAACTGTTTTTAACCGACGAAGAAAAAGGGAAAATCATCAGACAGGAAGGCAGAGGCTTTGTTGCCGCAAGAATGGAGGTTGGTAATTTCTTCATTGATTCAATCGGCAAAAATAATGGCGGCATTTTACGCTTTGATCAGATTGTCGGTGCAAACGATACAAAATTTGTCTATGTAGACGAGATCTTTGACTTCATGAAACAGCATCAGAACGAATCGGTTCAGTTCATGATTAAAAGAGACAATCAGGATCTTGTGGTACCCGTAAAAATAGACAGCACAGGAAAGACCGGCATTTCAAAGAAAGGTTTCCTTTTGAATTATAACTACGACTTCAGCAAGGCAGTGGTAAACAATATCATGGAGGACTCCGGAGCGGAACAGGCCGGAGTAAAATTTGATGACAAAATCCTAACTGCCAATGGACAAAAAGTCGCAAACAATATTGAATTCAAAAAAGCCATTGCAACAGCCAAACCAAATGAAAAGGTAAAAGTAACGGTACTGAGAGACGGCAAGGAAGTGGAGTTGAACATAGCAATCAACAAAGACGGAAAACTGGGCGTAGGCTTTTCAGACAATCTTAATGAAAAATACATTAAAACCACGGTGCTTCCTTTTGCTGAAGCCGTTCCGGAAGCGATTGCGCAAACCTGGGAATTATTCGTGTACAACATCAATAGCTTTAAGCTGATCCTGCAGCCTTCCACAGGCGCTTATACGCAAGTGAAAAGCCCGGTAGGTATCGCAAGGGGACTTCCTGATACCTGGGACTGGGAATTCATCTGGAATTTCACGGCTTTATTCTCTATCGGATTAGCGTTCATGAACCTGTTGCCGATTCCTGGTTTGGACGGAGGGCACGCCCTGTTTACCATTGCAGAAATGATCACCGGCAAAACTTTAAGCGAAAAAGCAATGGGCCACGTACAGACCGCAGGGATGATTATCTTGCTGAGCTTAATGGCATTAACCTTCGGGAAGGATATCTACCAGCTGGTTGCCGATAAATTTTTCTAAAGTTTTTTAATTATTTATTTGCGAGTATAAAATTTCAGCTTATATTTGCACCGCATTAAAGGTAACACACCTTCCTCCTTAGCTCAGTTGGTTAGAGCATCTGACTGTTAATCAGAGGGTCCTTGGTTCGAGCCCAAGAGGGGGAGCAAATTGGTTCGAGTCCGCCACGGCGGAGGAGCAAAAAAACAAAAAGCCATTCGTAAAGAGTGGCTTTTTATATCTTTAAAACGTTCTATACATAAAAAATACAGTTTCCTCCTTAGCTCAGTTGGTTAGAGCATCTGACTGTTAATCAGAGGG
>NZ_CAMLMK010000099.1 GCF_946481155.1 uncultured Flavobacterium sp. | reverse complement strand
GATACTCTGCAGACATTCTTCTTAGTTTCTTCCGTGTTTTTTACTATTTATTTCATCTGCGACAGTCTGGATTACAGTCCGATTGAGGCTTTTGAAGCGGTAAAAGAAAGCAATTATTCGAAAATATTTTTCTTTGAAGATTTCATCGGAAACAAATTCCATTTTGTGAAACAAATCCTGGGCGGAATTTTTGTGACCATCGCCATGGTAGGATTGGATCAGGATTTAATGCAGAAAAACTTAAGCTGTAAAAACATTGGGGAAGCCCAAAAAAACATGTTCACCTTTACGGGAATATTCGTAATCATCAACCTGTTTTTCTTAAGTGTTGGTGCTTTGCTTTATTTATATGCTACCAAAAACGGCATTGAGGTTCCGCTGGATTTGGTCACAGGAAAACCTCGAACCGACTTGCTTTTCCCGCAAATTGCCTTTAATCATTTGGCATTGATCCCTTCGGTGATTTTCCTTTTGGGACTAACGGCAGCGACTTTTGCCACAACCGACTCTGCTTTAACCGCCTTAACTACTTCCTTCTGTGTAGACTTCCTCGGAATGGACAGAGCCGAAAACATGAATAAGCCCAATATCGTGATGACACGGCATTTCGTTCATATCGGATTTTCGATATTGATGTTCCTGGTGATTATCATCTTCAACGCCATAAATGATGCATCAGTCGTGAGTATGATTTTCAAAATTGCATCTTATACCTATGGTCCGCTTTTGGGATTGTATGCTTTCGGATTATTCCTGAAAAACAAGACGGTTCACGACAAATTAGTCCCTGTGGTTTGTATTCTTGCACCGGCGATTACGTTCTTTTTGAGTTCGAATTCGGAAGTGTTTGTCGGCAATTACAAATTTGACAACGAACTTATCATCATCAACGGGCTGATTACCTTTTTGCTTTTAGTGACCATCAGCAAGCCCACGGAAAGAAGACATTTCTAATATTGATCGATGGACAGCAACACTAAAGTACAAGCCACTTCTGCCTTGATATTGTTTGCTTTCAGCAATTGATAGAATTCAGGATTTTCAGTACCTGGATTGAAAATAATGCGTTTTGGCTTCAGTCCGATAAGGTAATTATAGTAATCCCTTTGACGGATTGGGTTTAGGTATAGTGTAACCGTATCTACGTTTTTCAATGGAATTTGCTTGGTCTGGATTTTCACGCCTGCCACTTCACCTTCATGCAGCCCAATCCCTACAACGGGATGACCACTTTCCACCAGCTTGTTTATGGCAATAAAAGCATATCTATTGGGTCTTGTAGTTGCGCCGAGCACTAAGGTCTTTTTCGTTTTCATCCTGTTTTTATTATATTTCTTTCAAAATTACGCTTTTTTATACAAATCAATTTTGTATTTTAGTTTTTCAACAAAGGTTAATTAACCTTTTCTTTAACTTTAATTTACGCGCCTGAGCTTTCAGCCACACTATTTTTGCAAAAAACTATGGAATTATTCATTTACATTTTCGCCGCCGTATTCTCTGTATTGAACCCTTTAGGAGCCGTTCCTATTTTTGTCGGATTGACCCAGCATGACAGTCAGGCGGAACGCTCAAGAATTTCGATCTGGACCGCGATTAATGTATTTATCATTTTGATTATCTCGTTTTTTATTGGGGAATATGTGCTGAAGTTTTTCAGTATTAGCATTGACGCATTGCGTATTGCAGGTGGGCTTGTGATCGTAAGTTCAGGCTTTGCTTTGTTGAGTGGAAAATTTGGAAAAACGCGTGGCGTAAACAAAAAAGTAGCCACCGATGCCCAAAAAAGAAATGATATTGCCCTTACGCCTTTAGCAATACCTATGCTGGCCGGACCAGGTTCAATTTCATTACTGATTGCCTTTTATCAGGATTTCCCGAAAGTTTCGGACAAGGTAATTGTATGCTCTGCGATATTAGCTGTAGCCCTTTCGATATTTATTATTTTACGAAGCGCGCATTATCTCGCAAGAATCCTGGGCGCATCGGGAATTGTAGCCATTTCAAGAATTATCGGGTTTTTCGTAATTGCGATTGGCGTGCAGTATATCAGTGTTTCCGTAATCAATATTTGCAAATCGATATAAGCCCGTTTTTCATATAAGATCATAAAAAAAGACCTGTCTAACCAGGTCTTTTTTTATGCTGTTTTTACTTTTCTTCTTTTGGCAAAAACACTTCGGCCATCATACAAGCAGCACTTCCTCCCCCACAGGATTCGATCGTACTCAAATCGGAAGTTATGATTTCGCAATGCTTTTCCAGCTTTGCTATCTGTTCTGCCGTAAGAGCTTTGTGCGCATTACTGCTCATAACTAAATAACGCTTATCATTGGCTCCGCGTACCTGCAGCATATTTCCTGCGAAATTAGCAACTTGTTCTTCCGTAATCAGAATAATTTCTTTTCCGTCTGATTTCAGGCAATCCAGCACCATTTTTCTTTCCTTTTTATCATCGATGGCATCGGCGCAAATCACGGCGAAAGTTTCGCCAATACTCATCATTACGTTGGTATGATAGATGTGTTTTCGCTTACCGTCAACAGTCAGATACGCTTCAAAAATCACGGGGTTCATTTCAAAATCCTCACAGAATTCAATCATTAGTTCCTCGTTTGATCGCTGCGAAAGTGCACAATAGGCCTTTCCGTTTTCGCGGTCTAACACCAGGCTGCCCGTTCCTTCAAGAAAAAGGCCTTCTTCCTCTGCAGAACTGTAATCCACCAATTGCTCAATATGAAATCCGTTTTCCTCCATGATATCGAGTACATCATCTCTTCGTTCCAAGCGTCGGTTTTCAGCAAACATCGGGTATAAACCCACGTCACCGGTTTGATGAAACGAGATCCAGTTGTTCGGGAAAATGCTGTCCGGGGTATCCGGTTTTACATTATCATCAATTACAATAACGTTAACGCCGACACTTCTTAATTTTTCAACTAAAGCATCAAATTCCTGTTGTGCTTTCGCGTTAACGGTGCCCGGCAATTGATCATTGGCAACTTTCTGGTAATAATTATCCGAACTGGTTTGCTCATTCATTCGGAACGCTACCGGACGAATCATCATTATGGTGTTAGTTGTCTGTTGCATAAACTTATTTTTTTAATGTTTCTGTTATTGCCTCAATAATATCCAGCGTCACTTCTGCCATTGTATTTATCTTTTCATCCAGACAAGGATTAATCTCCACTACTTCCATGCAAATCGTTTTATCATTTTTAGCCAAATGAACCAACATTTCCTTGGCTTCTTCAGGTTTCAATCCATTTTTTACCGGCGTTCCTGTACCATGGGAAGTTAAATCGGGATCCATCGAATCAACATCAAAAGAAACATAAATACAATCGCAATCACTTAATTTTTGGTCGATTTCCTTCATTATGAGTGAAACTCCTTTTGAACGGACTTCAGTCACTTCATAATTCCGGACAGCCAAACGATTTAAAATCGCGTCTTCCTGTTCTTCCGTATCTCTTACAGCTATATAAACTAAATCTTCAGGATTGATTTTTGGGAAGATGCCGCCTGTTTGTTTCAGTCGGTTCCAATACGAAACGGTTTCTTCGTCAACTTCGTTTTTTTTACATTCCAGATTATCTACATTCAGGGCTGTTGCCAAAGGCATTCCGTGCATATTTCCGGAAGGAGTCGTATAAGGTGTGTGAATATCGGCGTGGGCATCGATCCAAACCACTCCCAGGCGCTTGTTGGGAAAAGCCGACTTGATTCCTGCAATAGTTCCGCCTGCTGAACCGTGATCGGCTGCTAAAAGGAAGGGAAATGCATTTTCATTTAAGATGGCAGCTACTTTCTGATTTAATTCGGAATAAACTTCTACCAGGCCTTCAATACGTTTGGCAAATTGATGATTTGTCGGCTTGTCCAGTAATTCATTTACGTTTTTGAGTTTTTCAACCTGATGCTCGCCAAAAAGCAGACTCCCTTTTTTCCGGGCCGCTGTCATTACTGCATCTGGGCCTAATGATGCTCCGCGTGTTCCTGCCGTTATTTCTGATTGATTAATTAAAAAAACAATTTTTTTATCCATAGGAACTTATTTCTGATTCATTTCCAATAATTGCTTTTTACAAAGCATTTCCATCGTTTATTGGTCTTTTGACAAATATAGAAAAAGGGCTTCGATAAAAGAAAAACTTACTTGAAAATAAGCTTGCTGAATTGTTAACTAATTAGCACTGAATGGGCTTTACAGTGTAAATTAACACCAATTTCACGAATTATAAGTTAATTCTTAAGCTATTTTTTACTATATTTGATAAAAATATAGAAATTATGAGCTTATCAAGTTTTTTTAGTTCACTTTTCGGAAAAGCTAAAGAAAGTACCGAAAAAGTAGGAGAAAATGTTTCGAATGCAACTGAATCAGCGGCAAATAAAGTGGAATCATTTTCTAAAAACGTTGTTGAAAAAGTTTCTGATGCTGCAGAACAAGCATCACACAAACTGGAAGAGCTGGACATTCCGGACAGAATGGATAATTTCATTGAAGCGGCGAAAGAAAAAGCGGCCCACGCTGCGGACTGGGTAGAAGACAAAGCCGGCGATGCTAAAGAAGCCATATCAAATATGGTTGATAAAGCTGAAGATAAATTTAAAGGCTCGACAGAAAGCAATACGTCGGACTGGGCCAAGGACAAAGCGACCGAAGTAAAAGCTACGGTATCAAATGTAGCGGAAAATGTTGAAGAAGAAAGCCAACGCGCTTCGGATTGGGTAGAAGAAAAAGCTGCCGCCACGAAGGAAAATGCCACACATGTCATTGAAAAAGTGGAAGATAAAATAGAAGACGTATCCGGAAATGCCCTAGGGAAAATCCCTGACGATTATAAGGGTTCCGAATAATTTTAATTTACAGTCATAAAAAAAGTCCCGATAAATCGGGACTTTTTGTTTTTAGTTCTTTATCAACTTGCTGTTAATTATATAGCCATCTGTAGTTTCCGCAGATAAGATGTAAATCCCGTCTGCAAAACCACTCATATCGATTTTAAAATCATGAGCAAGCTCTGGATTTCGGAAGGTTCTGGACTTTCCATCAATAGAGTTTACTGTTACAGTTTGAATGATTTTCTCACCTGAAGAAATTGTCACCAATCCTTTTGTCGGGTTAGGATAAATTCTTAATTCAAAAACATTCTTAACTAAATCGATTTTATCATCTTCAACAATTTGTATTTCGTCACTATTCACTACTTCATACCCATCATTTTTGTATACATAAGTACCTGAGCAATCTTGTACATATGAACTAAACTGGGAACCCCTAGCAGCTTCAAATCCTGGCAGCAATTCAACATAGTTGCCTGCATGGTATACAACACCATCACCTTGAATGCCGTTTCCAAAAGTGATCAAGTTAGTTGATTTTATCCAGTCTGATCTTTCTTGACGAACCATTGTACCTATTGCTCCAGATGTTGTCAAAGTAGGCTGACAGCAATTACTTAAAGTAATATTGGCAAATGCAGTATTACTCATAGCAAAGCTTCCTAAAGGGCAGGTCTGAACGAAATTGGCTGTTATTTGAAATTGAAAATTATTGCCATTTGGATTACTTCCAAAAAAAGCTGGGGGAATTGCAAAACAATAACCGTTTCCTGTAACAGTCAAAACCGCTCCGGGAATTGCAATGAAAGGACTACCATTCTGTGAACCGCTAATATTCAAAGTACTCAACATTGAATCTACCGGCGGAATAAAACTACCACAAACCTGATAATTATTTAATGAATCACAATTCTGTAACGGGTTAATCATTAATGACCCATGTGCCGGCGTAGGACATGAATAATTGCATATGTTATCTATGTAAACTGTACCGTAATGACCCGACTGTGAACAATCAGTGATTGTAAATCGTAAAGTAGCGTTAGGAGTGTTTCTAAAATTAGACACATCTATACGATCACATCTCCAACCTGTAAAAAAAACATCACTAGCAGTAAACCCTGCCGGAGCATTAATTGGATGAGCCGTATTATACAAACAATTTGGTCTCGCAGTATAACAACGTGTACTAACAACATTTCCTCCAATAATTAAATCTACTCTAAAAGATGGCCTCTGATTATCAAAGTGACCACTATCCTGAAGGAACAGGGAAAATTCATATTCGATAAAATCATCATTGGGACCTATCGACAGATTTCTATGCATTGAAGTTACCCCTGACCCGGCAGTATTGTTATTCAATTTAATAGAACGATGGCCTCCATTTGGAGATAATGTAGGAACCTGTATAAAACCATATTGCGCAGAATTCAGACCAGGATCGAATTGAAGGTAACCGGCATTCTGATCAGAAATAACAGAACTATTAGCCGCAAAATTGTTCGTAACTGGTGTTATGTTAGCTATTTGACCAGGGGTAGCACAGCCATTTATAGTTCCAACTCTCGATCCGAATGAATATCCACCAACGGCTGGATTCTGCTCAAAACCACCATTAATACAGGTCAGCCTTAAGCTTTCCGGAACTTCTGTAGCCGTATAATATTGAAGTGTTTCAGAGTTCTGATTGAAAAACAACTGCCTAAGTTCCTCTTTTTTTCTTGCCAATAACGCGCTTTGGATTTCAGGCTCAGAATCGATTCCTTCTTCATGAAGATGATTTACTATTTCATCAATTACAGATTGATCCAAGGAATAGCCCATTAGATTATCGGATATAAAATCTTCAATCTCAACTTCAGTTATCCCAACTTGAACTATTCTGTCTTTCTCATCATCCAGATATTCATTCAGCTGTGCAGAAACGGAAAAAGAACTAAAAATCAGGCATAAAAGCAAGATATATTTAAGTACCTTTTTCATTACTAGTTATTTTTATTTAACAATGACTTCATTTGTGCTTTCAGCTCTTCAATTTCTTTTCCTTGCTTTTCGATTTGCTTGTTTTGCTCGATTACATATAAAGTAAGCTCTTCAATTTTTTCCATTTGTTTCGCCTGCATTTCTCCTAAATCCAAACCTTCTTTCACTAAATTATCAGCAGAAGGAACCCCAGGTAAATGCTTGTTTTCTTTAACAAAAGTTTCCACTTCATCTAACGGCATTAATTTGTAATCATTAGCAAAAACATAATCTGCCCAGTTAACAGAACTTCTTAGGGCGACCTTTATTTTTTCCGTTAGGATTCCACCTTCCACTAAAAGTCTGTATTTACTTTCAGGAGTAGTAGACAATAATGGAAAATTCATTGTGTTGCCTATATATACTCTTCCGCTTCCGGTTGTACCGTCTGCAAAATTGCTTCCTGCGGTATTAAAGAATAAGTTGTTCTGCCCCATAGTAACAACCCTAACACCTTGAACTACGTCATTAGAGGTATCGATAGTCCCATTGCAATTATAAATACTACAATCACCTCCAGTCGCAGTTGAAGAAATTATGTATGGATTAAGGGCTGTCCCAGTTCCTGTTACTGCAACATTAGTCCCAGCCTGGATGACAGTTTCTGAGCCGTCAAAAGTTGGCAATTGAAGATTGTTACTTGGAACTCCATTTACAGTAGTGATTAACGACCCATGGTTTATAGAATTAACAACTGAATTCACTATTGGTGCATTTGCAGCAACTCCGTTAACTGTACTGGTCATTGTATTAACACTGGAATCAAGTACATTTGTCACATTCCCGCCAACACCCTGCAAATCGTTGACCAAGATCACATCTCCTGTTGCATTAACTGATAAAACTTTACCAGAAGTACTTGCACTTGCAGTAGCCGCATTTGTCAAACTAGTGAAGCGCAATCCAGAACTATTATATGCCCCTTTAATTTCCAGTTTATTTTGAGGAATGACATTATTCCCTAATCCGATACCTGTATTTCCGTTAGAGTGAATAAAAAGCCTTTGATTAGCGTTACCATCTGCAAAAATAATCGTACTTGACGTGTCATTACCCGCCTGCGTAGCAGTTGAAGGTGTTGCGGACAGCTGAACATTCCCGAAGAAAGCATTGTAATTTCCAACAGTTAAATTCTTACCTGCACTGGCTCCAACGAATAAATTGTACTGACCACTTGTCAAGCTGCTACCTGCATAAGGTCCGAAAAATGAATTCCAATTACCAGAAGTCAATGCTCCACCGGCAACCTCTCCTAAAAATATGTTTGCTTCTCCGGTTTGGTTACTATATCCCGAGGAAAGTCCAATTGCTATATTACGTTTTCCGCTGGTATTGAACCAGAGACTGCTTCCACCAATGGCAATATTTCTATCTCCTGTGTCATTGATTCTTAAAGCGCCTTGTCCTATAGAGATATTGTTATACCCGATAGTATTTGCTGACAATGCATTTCTACCAAGTGCAATATTGAAATATCCTGTAGTATTACTTAACATAGATCCCGTACCAACAGCGACGTTAAACATACCAGTAGTATTCGACTTTAAAGCATTTTGTCCTATTCCGGTATTCTCGCCTCCTTCAGTAGCTGATCCAGCGCCATAACCCACAAAAGTATTGCTATAGCTGCTGGTGAAATGAACATCGTTACCAGCTTTATAACCCACATTGGTATTATAATAACCGCCTGTTCCGGCACCCCCACTGGTATAAGTATTCGTAGGATAATAAGCAGTTCCTGTAGGTGTTAGCTGCGCCTGCATACCCATAGCACTTAATAAGGCTGCAATAAAGAAAATTTTCTTCATAGTTTTTTTGATTTAAAAATTTGTTTAAGGCCGCAAAACTAAACTCGAATCTGTCTCTTTATTCTTAAAGAACAAAAAGTTATTAACAAAAAAAACCTCACAAATGTGAGGCTTTTGAAAAACAGCAAGTTACTGTTATTATTATCTTTCGTTCATTCCTTTGAAAGGACGCAACGGATGTCCTGTATATACTTGACGCGGACGACCGATTGGTTCTTTATTCACGCGCATTTCTTTCCACTGTGCAATCCATCCCGGAAGACGTCCGATAGCGAATAATACGGTAAACATATCTGTTGGAATTCCTAACGCACGGTAAATGATACCAGAATAGAAATCTACGTTTGGATATAAGTTTCTTGATTTGAAATACTCATCTTGTAAAGCAGATTCTTCTAATTTTTTAGCGATGTTTAGAATTGGATCGTTTACGCCTAATTCAGCTAATACTTCATCGGCCGCTTTCTTGATGATTTTCGCTCTTGGGTCGAAATTTTTGTATACACGGTGTCCGAAGCCCATCAAACGGAACGGATCGTTTTTATCTTTTGCTTTTGCTAAGAATTTATCAGCATCTCCGCCATCTTTTTGGATTTCTTCCAACATTTCCAATACGGCCTGGTTAGCACCACCATGCAGTGGTCCCCAAAGCGCAGAAACTCCGGCTGAGATTGACGCGAACAAACCTGCATGCGATGAACCTACCATTCTTACTGTTGAAGTTGAACAGTTTTGCTCGTGGTCTGCGTGAAGGATGAATAATTTATCTAAAGCGCTAAC
>NZ_CAMLMK010000098.1 GCF_946481155.1 uncultured Flavobacterium sp. | reverse complement strand
TATGATGTATCCTGAGAATATTTTCCTTTGCGAAAGAATTTCCCGTGTTATCGGTCTTGACATTTGCGGTGTAGATATCATGGCCGAAAACCTGACACAGCCTCTAAAAGAAAATGGCGGCTGTATCCTGGAAGTGAATGCTGCACCTGGTTTTCGTATGCACCTTGCTCCTTCGGAAGGTTTGCCAAGAAACGTAGCCGCTCCGGTTATCGACATGTTGTATCCTCCGGGAAAACCAAGTCGTATTCCGATTATAGCTGTTACGGGAACCAATGGTAAAACTACCACTACCCGACTTTTAGCCCATATCGTAAAAAACAATGGATATAAAGTTGGCTTTACAACCTCCGACGGGATTTACGTGCAAAACCACATGATGGAAAAGGGTGATACAACGGGACCAATCTCTGCGGAATATATTTTAAAAGATCCAACCGTGGAATTTGCTGTATTGGAAACTGCCCGTGGCGGAATTCTTCGTGCCGGTCTTGGCTTTAGCCGATGTGATATTGCGATTGTGACCAATATTCAGGAAGACCATTTAGGCATGAATGATATTGATACATTAGACGATTTGGCCCGTGTAAAAAGTACGGTTGTCCGAAGCGTGAAAAAAGATGGCTGGGCAATTCTAAATGCGGAAGATGAATATTGCCTGAAAATCGCTAAAGACCTGAATTGCAATATTGCCTATTTCAGTATGACGGAAGATAATCCGACGATCCAACAATTTGCCAAAGAAGGAAAAATTGTCGCGGTCTATGAAAACGGCTATATCACAATTAAAAAAGGGGAATGGAAAATCCGTATTGAAAAAGCTACGCTCGTTCCTTTGACTTTAGGCGGAAAGGCAAAATTCATGATTGCCAATGTTTTGGCAGCTACTCTGGCCAGTTACCTTTGGGGTTTCAAAACCGAAGATATCAGTTTGTCGTTGCAGACCTTCATTCCAAGTGCAGCGCAGACACCAGGCCGTATGAATATTTTCGATTTCAGGAAATTCAAAGTTTTGATTGACTTCGCTCATAATCCATCGGGATATAAAGGTGTGGAAGAATATTTGAGCAGTGTGGAAGCTACCAAAAAAATCGGGATTATTGCCGGTGTTGGTGACCGAAGAGACGAAGATATCCGTGAATGTGCAACGATTGCCGCAAGAATGTTTGATCATATTATCATCCGTCAGGAAAAGCATTTACGTGGCAGGACTGAGGAAGAAATCATCGGTTTAATTTTAGAAGGAATTCAAGCGTCGGGCAGAAACGTGACGCATGAGATTATTTCCAAAGAAGTGGAAGCCATCAAACATGCTATCAATTGTGCCGAAGAAGGAAGTTTCATCACGGCTTTGAGCGATGTAATTACCAACGCCATTGATATTGTTCAGGAATATCTGGATAAGGAAAACGAAGAAAATCTGATCTAAAGATTCGAAAAATGCTATAAAAAAAAAGACGAAAGTGATATGCTTTCGTCTTTTTTTATTCCTGTTATTTCAAAAACAACATAAAAAAACTACGTTTTCAATTTTTTCTTTCTGGCTGCCGGGAACAACACATTATTCAGAATCAATCGGTAACCCGGTGAATTTGGGTGCAGGTCTAAAACCGTGGGAGCATCCCCTACTTTATGCTGGTAATCTTCCGGATCGTGGCCGCCGTAATAGGTAAACATTCCTTTTCCTTTGGTTCCGTGAATGTATCGCGCTTCTCCGTTTTGTTTGTTTTCGCCCATAACCAGTATGTTTGATTTGATCAGATTACTGTCGAATGCCGTGGTCTGTCCCATAAAACCTTTTACCAATTGGGTGTGATTTTGACATAACATTGTTGGAATCGGATCCCATTTTGCGGAATATTCCATCAGCGTGAAGTAATCTACATCGGGTAAAATCCTTCTGGTATTGGTAACATCGATATTTGAGAACTCATAAACAATCGGGTTTCGCTCTAAAATAAAATCCTTGAAAGCGAAGGTATTGTTATAATCGATTTTTGTCTGATAGTTAGCGTCGCTTTCATCCCCGTCGAACATTGGTTCGCAAATGTCAACCCCTTCTGCGGAAAGCGCGATATCGAAACTGTCCGTTGCAGAACACATGGCAAACATGAATCCGCCTCCAATCACAAAATTCCTGATTTTAGTGGCCACTGCCATTTTCTCCTGAGAGACTTTGCTGTATCCTAATTTTGCAGCCAAAGCTTCGGATTCTTTTTTCTGTTCGATATACCATGGTGCATTTCTGTAGGCACCAAAGAATTTTCCGTACTGGCCGGTAAAATCTTCATGATGTAAATGCAGCCAGTCATATAATAACAATGCATCGTTTAAAACTTCCTCATCATAAATCGGCGTAAAAGGAATTTCGGCATAGGTTAAGACCAAAGTTACGGCATCATCCCACGGCTGTTTCCCTTTCGGGGTATATACTGCTATTTTCGGCGCTTTTTCCAAAACTACCGTTTCCATATTCTGGGAAGGCGAACTGATTTCGTCTAGGATTCCATTAGCGGTTGCATCGGAAAGTACTTCAAAACTCACACCGCGAATCTGACATTCTTTTCGGATTTCAGGTGCATCGGGAAGTAAAAAGGAACCTCCGCGATAATTCAGCAACCAGCTCACTTTGTATTGTTTGTCCAATGCCCAATAGGTGATTCCGTACGCTTTTAGGTGATTTTGCTGGGTTTCATGATCCATTGGCAACAGCACAAACGATGCTTTGGCTGACAGCGAAATCAGAAATAGGAAGATATATAGCGTTTTCTTAAGCATCGGTTTAAACTATTTTGTATCAAAGATATAAAGGTGAATTTAAAACGACTCAAAATTTAACGTTTAAATTGGCGAAACTGCTTTGTTAAAGTAAATTTTCAAGGCCAACAATTTCATTTTGAATGGCATAGACTACTAAGCCCGCTATATTTCTGGAATCTGTCTTAAGTAATAAATTATTCCGATGTCCTTCCACGGTGCGCGAACTTATGCAGAGCTTATCGGCTATTTCATTGCTGCTGAACTGCTTGCATATCAACTGAAGGATTTCTTTTTCCCTGTTGGTCAAATGATTACTGTCGAAACTGCTTTTCTGGTTTTTATTGGTCTTTACCAGATCGTCGAGAATGATTTTCATCACATACTCATTATAATAAAACCCCTTAGTTGCCACTTCATTGATGGTGGTCAGTAATTCCTGCGGAGTTGTATTTTTAACCAGATAGGAAACCGCTCCGACATTGATCATGTTCGCCACAAAAGATTTAGTATTGTAACTTGTCAGGGCAATTATCTTGACATCAGGAAAATCTCTGTGGATGATTTTAGTCGTCTCAACACCATTTAGTGACGGCATTTTTAAATCCATTATGATGATATCCGGATGATTATTGTGCGTTTTCATAAAATCTATGAGCTCATTCCCGTTGGAAGCTTCAAAGATAATATCGATATTTTTCTCCTTTTGCAATAAAAAAGAAATGCCTTTCCTGAATAAGACTTCATCGTCGGCCAAAATGATTTTGATTTTATTGCTCATTCTTTAAAAATTAAAAATTACTTCTATTCCCTGGTTTAGAGCCGAATTAATAGTAATTCCGCCTTCCAGAAAAGCTATCCTGCTTTCAATATTTTTCAATCCGATTCCTTTGTGTTTTTTTATCAGATCGGTATCAAATCCGATTCCGTTGTCGGTATATCTGCAGGTTTTTACACCCGATTCTTCTTCAAAAAGGATTGAAATAACAGTTGCCTTTCCATGGCGCAGGGAGTTGTTCATTAATTCCTGTAAAATCCTGAAAACATGTAAATGCCTGTCTTTCTCCAAATCGTCAAACTCGGCCTGATTTTCATAATTAACTACAACGGCTTTACTGCTGCCGAATTCCATGCACAATTCTTCAACGCCGGCGTGAAATCCGAAATTATCCAACGTAGGAGGCAACAAATCGTGAGCAATTCTTCTTGAATTTTCCAGTGCCTTATTTGTTAGAGTGATGATGTTTTCTGTAATTTCAGCTATTGCTTTTTCTGATATTTCCGGCGCAGCAAGCAAATGACTGTTCAGCGACACTATATTTAATTTGGAGCTGATGTCGTCATGTAAATCCTGTGCGATACGTTTTCGCTCTTCTTCCTGAGTCAGAATCATCGCGCGCAGCAATTCCTTTTGATACTGCAACTCCATATCTTTTTTCTCCAATTCATTTTTTATGATTTTTTTTCTCGAAAAATAAAAGAACAGGATCAGGACCAAACCCATCAGCAGGAAAGCAAGGAACGTATAAACAATTACTTCCAATAATTCCGTATCGTATACAGGCTTGATTTTCATGTTACCGGGTTTGATTTTCTTTTAGAGAAACTTTTTTTCCACTCAATTAATACGAATAGCTGGTAAACGATATACAGCAGCGTATTAAGCATCCAGGTGATTTTATTGAAATCAGGGCTAATCCTATCCATTAGATTTCCAGCCAAAAACAATACGGTGCTCCCAAACAAATACAGCAGAATGCCCATATTGATATAGTAAAACTCTTTTTTGTCATTGAGCAGATTATAAAAATGAAAGGCTGCATAAATGATTAACAAAAAAGAGGTTATAAAGATTTCAAACAGATTGAATTTCTGAAAGTTGCTAAAATCCCACATATATTGAACAACAAGAGCTGATACTCCAATTATCAATCCAATTTTGACAGCTTTTTTCTGAAAATCTTCTTTTAAAATGGTTCCGTAAAAAATGCTTAAGACAATAAACTGGAGGATAAAATAAAAATGAGAGAGGAACAGATTCCCAATCTTCATATAGGTTAATACACTTGACAATACCTGAATAGCAAACACCAGACCTAAATATATCGTGAAAACAGCAAAGGCTTTTCCCTGTTTTGAAAAGCCTTTACTAAATAGCACCAAATTGATCAATAAGAAAAAATCTCCTAAATAGGCTAAAATTTCCGTCATTGACTATTTAAGTGTATACAAAGGACTGTCAACGCAGCATACTGTTGGACAAGGTTTTGTAAAATCATAAATATATTGCTCGTTAGCATCATTGATCAGGTCGTTACCGTTAGCATCAACTCCCACAAGCATTAATTTATTTTCTCCGTTCTCATCAATACCAATATAGGCTCTTACATCTACTACATCTTTTTCTGCCATAAGTTGTGTAATATCAACATGTGGAATTAAATGCGCTTTAACGGTTGCTCCCGGAGTTTGTCTCCATCTTGCTGCCCAATTCTGAGCTGTTGGTAATGTAATCGTGTTTACCGCTGTTCCTGTTGTGCTTTCTTCTGACATAATTAATTCTTTTTAGATTGTGTATATTTTCTTAAATTCTTTAAACAGTATAAAATTAGTATTTTCTTACATTTTAACAAATAAAATGCCCAAATTTAGTAATAATATAATATTGCGCTTGCCAACTTGCTACTACTCAACAGATTTCCACAGACTATTTCGCATATTAATCCAAGTAATTTTACTAATGTACGAATATTCTTAAATACAAAAACAGGTATTTTTACGTGGTCTTGTAAGGGCTTTATGACTTAATTTAGCCTAAATTTAATTTTGGAACATCACAAATAACTTAAATATATAACTATGTCAACAGAACCATTTATTGGAGAAATTAAAATTTTGGGATTTAATTTTGCGCCCAGAGGCTATCAAACCTGCAGCGGTCAAATCATGGCAATCGCTTCAAACACGGCTTTATTCTCTTTGTTGGGAACCTATTACGGCGGAAACGGTCAAACAACATTTGCATTACCTGATTTACAAGGTCGTATGCCAATTGGCCAAGGTCAGGGACCAGGACTTCCTAGTTATTCTATAGGAGAAGTGGCAGGTACTCCAACTACGTCGCTTACAATGGCAAATATGCCGGCTCACAATCACCCAGCAACTGGGATTACGGTTAATATGCCTGTTTCGACAGGTGGTGCCGATGCTTCATCCCCTGAAGGTGCCTACCTTGCCAATACAGGTGTTGAAGTGTTCTCAAGTATATCAACTGCCGGCAAAAATTACGGTGCTTTAGCGGTGTCCGGGGCTACAGGGATTTCGGGATCTTCAAATCCATTTTCGATAATGAATCCGTATTTAGTGATTAACTACTCTATTGCTACAGAAGGTATTTTCCCAAGCCGAAATTAATTTAACAAAGAGGAAACGTTTGAAAAATGTTTCCTCTTTTTATAGTTTAAAATCATGCAAACAATCGGACTATTATTACCCAGATCCACCTACTACGAAACAATCAATTTTGATCTTCATGAAGGATTAAAATCAGGCTTGCGGGAAATGGGGCGTGACGATATACGGATAGTAACCGAGAATATTGGTTTTGGTGCGGACAAGCAACAATGCTACCGATCGGCAGAAAAACTTTTATTGGAGGACAATGCTTCCCTGGTCATTGCCTATATAGGACATAGAACAGCACAGCTTCTGCGTCCTCTTTTTTTAGCGGCAAACAAAATCTTAATCGTTTTGGATGCAGGGTCCAATCTTCCGCACGAATGGCCAAAGTGCCCAAATATTTTTTACCATTCCCTACACAACGCTTTGGGAGCATGGCTCTCTTCAAAACAAGCAGTAGAAGATGGTTACCTTACCGGCGGAATGGTTACCGGTTATTATGATGGAGGATATCTTCAGACAATGGGTCTTTTCAACGGGTTTCAGGAAGCGGGCGGAATGATATGTTTCAATCATGCTACAGGCTATAAGAAAGAAGATTTCACTATGGAACCGCTGAAAAATCACGTGGAGCAGTTTCCTGACAGTGCCCTTTTAAGTCTATTTAGCGGAGATTATGTACAATGGTATTTTTCAGAAATTAAAACTGTTTTCGGTGAAAAAAATCTCCCAATATTTTTATCACCCTTTGCCTTCGAAGAAACGATGCTGAAAAATACGCTGCATCCCAATCATCAGTTGAAAGGGATAGCTGCATGGTCCAAATCAATTGAAAGCAGTGAGAATAAGCGTTTTGTGGAAGCCATCGAATCTACAGGTAAAACTCCCAATCTATTTTCTTTATTGAGTTGGGAAAGTGCACAAATCGCTGCAACAGCGCTGGATCTTTCTATCGAACATAAAAACAATATTCAACAAATAGCCTCTGGACTGGAGCTATTTACGTTTACAGGACCAAGAGGAACAGTTTCATTTGACTCTAAAACCAATACTTCCTTTGCGCCATTATACAAAGCATCCATTGTTCCGGACAATAACGGAATGTGTGAAGTACAATTGGGTTCCATGATTTCGGACACCTTTGAAAATTTTGAAAAACTAACCCTGCAACCACTTGAAAATACAACATCAGCCTGGTTCAATAGTTATGTCTGCATATAAATGATGGAAGAAAGAAAAAAAATTCTCGTGTTATGTGGTGGAAAATTTGCATTTAAAACATTGCAGCTTCTTGCCTATGAAAAATTCTTATGTGGAATCGGAATTGGTAAAGGTGATGAAATGGTTATTAATGCCCTCGAAAGTGAATCCGAAGAAAGTGGAATTGCTTTCAAGTCATTTCCGAATAAAAATAGTTTAGTCGATATGAAGTATTGGATCGAAACGGTACAGCCTGATTACATCTTCTCGATATCGTTCCCTTTTTTAGTCCCTGAGGAAGTATTGTCCTACGGAAATGACCGATTTATAAATTTTCATCCTGGTCCGTTGCCCCAGTACAGAGGGGTCATGCCTATTTTTGAAGTAATCAGGTATCAGGAAAAAGAAACGGCTATAAGTACGCATTACATGAACTCAAAATTTGATGAAGGCAATATTATTTTTAATGATCCAATTGCTATTGAAGAAGGAGATACTTACGGAAAACTCGCTGTGAAATTAAGTGACCGTGTTGCGCAAGTTGCTTTGAACACGGCAAATATGCTGCAGTTTGCCACTATTATACCAAATTCGCCTCAGGAGAGCGCTTTGGCTTATTACTTCGAAAAACCGGAATTCTCGGATACCTATATCAAATGGAAAAAAATGTCTGCAAGTGAAATCATATCATTGGTTAACGCCTGCAATCCCTGGAATACAGGAGCTGATATGAGTTTTAATGGTGAACAGGGCAAAATCATAGTCGCTTCATTACTAAATGAACCTCATGACAATAGCCTTCCGGGAACAATCGTATCAGTAAACGAGAATGGCAATATAAATGTTGCCTGCTCAGATAATAAACAAATCAGCATAGAAATACTAAGTACAAACTTAGGTATAATGACGGCCAAACAGTTTACCTCTTTACAATCTGTAATCGGTACTGTTTTGAATTAACCAAAATATAGTATTGCAATTATTTAATTTTTAAACAGCTTATATGAAAAAGAAAATTACACTGCTTCTTTTTATCTTTAGTATGATCTTCATAAAGGGGCATGCACAAACCCAGTTTTGGAGTGATACTTTTGAAACCGGCCCAACAAGCGGTACAAGGACACCCGAAGAAAACGGGGGTGTTGGAGGTCCTCCTAGTACCAGTTATTTTAGATTAACTGATGGGGCAACAGTTTCTCAGGTAGTTCCGTTTACCGGTAAGGAAGGGACTAATTTCTGGGCAGGTGAAGATCACAATGCAGCAGGAACGGGTTTTACCGCCAGTGGTGCTCAGGGTGCACCAACAAACAGTGCTTTAAATGAGCTTTCCATTACATGGACAGGTATTAATATTTCTGGGAAAACGGGACTAAGCTTCAGAGGTTTGTTCGCAGCTAACAGTACCAATGAGCCATGGGATAATATAAATGCCTGCCTTAGTGGTGTCGGAACAACAAATACGGATTATCTTATTGTTCAGTACCGCATTGACGGAGGTGCTTATGTTGATTTAATCCGCTTTTACAACAAAGGTAGTGCTACCAACGGCGTACACAAATACCTGTTTGAAGATACAGATGGGAACGGATGTGGTGATGGAACACAATTAACGAATGCGTTCGGAGAGTTTATCAAGACAATTCCCGGGACAGGTACAACACTGGAGATTAAGATAAATGTCTATTCTGAAGGTGCCAGTGAAGAATGGGCGATTGATAACTTTCGTCTATTTGAAACACCAGCAGCAACTCCTCCAACAGTCACTACAACAGCAGCAACAGGTGTAGGCGCAGTAAAAGCTACACTTGGCGGAAATGTTACTGCAGATGGTGGTGCTTCGGTTACGGAAAGAGGAATCGTTTGGGCAACAACTGCCAATCCAACAACTGCAAACAACAAAGTGATAATGGGTTCAGGAACCGGAAGTTTTAGCGCTTTGGTTAGTGCTTTGCCTCCTGCTACTCTTATTAATTTCAGGGCTTATGCTATTAACTCATCTGGAACCAGCTATGGAAGTAATTTAACATTTACTACAAACGCTGCTTTATCAGCAACTCAAAGTCAAACCAATATATCTTGTAATGGAGGTAGCAATGGAACAGCTACGGTAACCGCATCAGGAGGTCTGGCGCCCTATTCTTATTCATGGTCTCCTTCAGGAGGAACCGGAGCAACAGCATCAGCTTTAACGGCTGGTTCTTATTCTTGTACTATTACCGATAATGAAAGCACATCAATTGTAAGAAACTTTACTATTACACAGCCTACTGCTATCAGTACTTCTTCGGGGTCACAAACAAATGTAGCTTGTAATGGTGGTACGAATGGTAGTGCAACAGTCGCTCCATCAGGCGGAACTCCAGGCTATTCTTACTCTTGGTCTCCAT
>NZ_CAMLMK010000097.1 GCF_946481155.1 uncultured Flavobacterium sp. | reverse complement strand
TGAAAGTTTTAGGTGCCAAAAAAGTGGCGGTTATTACTCCGTATATGCGTCCGCTTACCGATTTAGTAGTAGATTATATTGAACATCAGGGTTTTGAAGTTGTAGATTCCATTGCACTTGAAATCCCGGATAATTTGGAAGTTGCTGCTCAGGATCCAATGAACTTATTGGAAATATACAAACGTCTTGATTTAACCGGTGTAGATGTTTTGGTTGCATCAGCGTGTGTGCAAATGCCATCCCTGGAAGCTATTGATCTGATTCAGAAAGAAATTGGTATTCCGGTTACTTCGGCAGCGGTTTGTACGACTTACGAAATGATGAAAAAATTAGGTATCGAGGCAAAAGCTCCAATTGGCGGTGAATTACTTAGCGGGAAATACTAATCAGATTTTTTTAAATTTAAAACAATAAACATCTGATTTTAAACAAATTAGACTTCTGCATCTGCTTAAAAAGTAGTATATTTATTAAAATTTAAGTGATAAATATACGAATAGTTTCTTCAAAACGATTATCGCCGGCTATGGCGCTAAAAAACTGGGTGGTGGCTGCATCGGAATGATTATAATTTTTATAATCATATACTGGTTACTGGGTTACCTTTGATTTTAAGTATACTATAATTATTCCTATTGACTAATTTAAAAGATAAGCTGATGGATAACAAGATTCTGGGACTTCGGACCACAATTTATAAAGTAAGCGACCTTGCGAAAGCTAAAGAATGGTATTCGCAGGCGTTTGAATGTAAACCTTATTTCGACCAGCCTTTTTATGTGGGTTTCAACATTCAGGGGTATGAGCTGGGATTGCAGCCGGAAGAACATCCGCTATCAAAATCAGATGCAGTTGTGAGTTATTGGGGAACTAATGCTATTGAAGCAGAATTTGAGCGTTTCTTAAGCATTGGTGCGACGGTTCATGAACCACTCCAGGATGTAGGTGGTGAAATAATCGTTGGTACAGTTAAAGATCCATGGGATAATGTTATCGGCCTTATTTATAACCCTTTGTTTAAAATGGAATAATCTTAGAGGTTGTGTGATCCTAAAAAATTACAGTCGTTCCGAAACCTGTAAATCAGTACTGAACTGCAGATGAACGTCAGCAATGCTAAAGCGAACATCACGCCGGAGTCGTTCATAACTACAAACCCTAAAATGCAAATATGGGAAAGAAGCGCCACCAGCATTAGAAACATAGTAAGGCAGGCCCCAAAAAACCGTGTCTTGTTGATAAACAATAAAATGCAGGCGATTAATTCCAATATTCCGGAAATGATGCGTCCAGAAGGCTCAATTCCCAATTCCGTAAAAACATATACCGCTTCCGGGCCGCCTTTAAACTTAAAATATAAAGTCTGCAATAAGATAATCGCTATGATTAATTTCAGCATGCCATTGATGGTGATTGATTTCATGGCTTTTATAATTTTGCGTAGAATGAAAGTACAGAAAGTTGCTTGTCAGGATCTCCTACATGAGCACTAAGTTACACAATTTTATTCGGGTACGAAAATTTTGTGAGGATACTCCCTCAGCTATGCAGACTTAAATTTTTCAATGTTTCGTTATAGACCAGTTCATGCGACCAAAATATTTACTACATTTACTGTTGATGAAACATTTAGCCTTCATAGTAAGCTTTTTTATTCTCAGTGCGGCCCTTACTCCGGCCGTACAACTCCTGCATTATAAATTTTTCAAAGAATCGTGTGAACAGGTTTGCTCTCAATCCGCCTGCTCTGATACTCCTGCCGACTGTGAAAAACAGGGTTGCGATCCTTCTTTCTGCTGTCTTAAGCTACAAATTTTAGTACCCGTTTCTTATAAAAATCTGGTACTGTTACCTCAGGAATTCATATTAAAAAATAATTTCAGTTATACGAATTCATTCGTTTCTTCACAGACTTTTGATATTTGGCATCCTCCGAAATGTATTTAATACTCCAATAAAATTTCGCCTATAATTTTTATGCCTGCTGCATTGCGGAAGTGATGACAGGTGGTAGTTTATTATGCGCAAATCATTTATTAATTATTAAATACTTTATAAAGATGAAAAATATAATCACCGTATTGCTATTCGCTTTAGCATTTACAACGAGCGCAACCGCTCAGGAAACAAAAAAAGATAATGAAACAGTTATTTGCTGTGACTCCCATAGTACTAAGTGTACGGCTGAAGAAAAAGCCAAATGCAAAGAGCAGGGAATCAATTGCGCTACTACTGATAAATCCAGAACGGCTTCAACAGATAAGAAAAACTGTACTACAAGCAGCTCTTGTTGTGCCGGCGGAAAATCACCTGCCAAAAAAGCAAAAGCCTAATTATTGATTAATTAAAACGGAGCGTCCTTAACGGGGCGCTCTTTTTTTACAATATCCCCATCCCTAAACCTATTGCAATCACAATTACCATTATTGCTACAAAAATCTGCAACGATTTTAAGGTGACTTTCTTCAATAATTTATTTCCGAAATAAGCGCCGGCAATTGCAGAAAGCGTTGCTGAAACGATCAGTGTTTTATTATCATAAATATTAATCAGCGACAATCGTGAGGCATAAACCGAAAGCCTTGTAAAATCTACAAATGTGGAAACCACGACTGCCGTAGCAATAAAGGCCTCTTTGCTTAATCCTGCTTTTATTAGAAAAGCCGTTCGCAGAGCACCTTGATTACCTGACAGTCCGCCAAAGAATCCGCTGAAAAACCCGCCCAAAGGCAATTTATCCTTATCGAATTTCAGATGCTGGAAGTACGGAATAAGATCGAGGCTTGCAAATACAATCAGCAACATCGAAACAATGAATTTCACTGGATATACGGTGAATGTATGTTCAAACAATTCATAACTGAACAATGGTTTTAGATCCGTGAGATGCACCAAAATATAAGAACCTAAAAAAGCCGCAATTACCGCCGGAATCCCAAAACGCAGCAAGACCTCTTTATTAGCATGTTTGCCGACTAAAAACAATTTAAAAATATTGTTGAAGAAATGCACCACGCCTGTCAGCGCAATGGCGATTTCCACAGGAAAAAACAGCATGAAAATAGGCGTCAAAATCGTTCCTAACCCAAATCCTGAAAAGAAGGTGAGTATGGAAACCAAAAACGCGACAAGTGAAATAATTACGATATCCATCTTTAAGAGTTTGTATTAATGATTTCCTGAATGTCAGCAGGGATTTCCATTGATCGCAATGGCGGTACATTCGCGCCACCCGTGTTCCCCACAGGAATATGGCCTACAAATGATTTCACTCCACCTACCAGCAATCTAGGGATCTGTCCTAAAACCTCTTTGGAACTCTTAATTCTGAATCCGAATAACAGCATCTTCCAGTGGACATAACTGTGTGCATAAGGATACTTTTGCCCAATGATATGTGCCCTTTCTAAATGATACCAGCAGTTTTGAAGATTGTTTTTGACCAGATTTACATTTGCTTCAGTCAGCTCCCTTTCAAAATAAGGTGCTAAGGTTTGCGGCATTGCGGTATAGAGTTTCATTTCCTTCTGTTGTTTGCGCGATAAAGATAAATCTTTTCTTTCTTTTCCAAGTAAAGCGAAGATTATTTCCACGAAAAACCACAGGTATTCCTACCCATGGTTCTACTTATTTTACAAAAATCTCTTTCAATTGACCAATCATGTTACCACCACCGGAAATGGAAATCTCACCAATTTTATCAGCAATTTTCTCTACATATTCCATCTCCTTTAATTTCCACAACATGTCGTTTTCTTCCATCAATTTTGCGGTATTCAACAAGCTTCTGGTAGATGCTGTTTCCTCACGTCTCATAATGCTGTTCGCCTGTGCTTTTTTCTCAGCAACCAACACCTGGTTCATGATTTCCTTCATATCTCCCGGCAAGATCACATCCCTGATACCGGCATCTGAAACTGCGATACCTAATTCATTGATTTTAGCTTTGGCTTCCTCTAAGATGCTTTCAGCGATGCTCTCTTTCTTCCCTAACAATTCATCCAAAGTATACCCGCCCACAAAGGCTCTCAAAGCCAATTGCATCAAAACATACAATTGTTTTTCATACTCTTTGGTATCCACAATTGCCTTCATGATCTCCTTTACCTGATACTTTACGAAAAAGTTAATACGCAAGGTCGCTTTGTCTTTGGTCAATAATTCCTGGCCGGAGATTTCCATTTGCTGCTGACGCATATCAACTGTTTTTACTTCCACTGAAATTGCATTGTTCCAGAAATAATGCATGCCCGCAGCTATTTCTTTTACAAAAGAACCATTTACAAACAACAACCCTTTTTCGTGGCTCATCACCTGGAATCTTCTGACGAACGTTCTCATCTTAGGCAATTCCAATAAATTCACCGGAACAGCTTCTGTAATAGCTACTTTAGACAAGTCGATTTTTGTAAAATTCAAATTGTATAACCCTTTCCAGTAAGCATACTTACCTACTGTCAAAACTTCTTTAAAGATACCGTCCACAAATAATATTACGATTTCATTATCAGCGACATCTACAACTTTCAACATGGAAGCTAATGTTGTATTCTGCAATAAATAATTCAATTCGATGTTGGAAGTGAATATTTGGTTCATTTCATAAACGACCACCTGTTTGTTGCCAAAAATCCAATGTGGGCCTTCGGTCAATACTTCAGTCAATTTCCTGTTCTTAAATACCAAACCTCTTTGTAAGGCATTAATTTTTACTCTCTGTAACATGCTTTTTATATTTTATTTGTTTGTTTTTTAAATAAGAAAACCTTCGCTTCTTTATCCTCCGGTAAGGACGGAAATGGGCCGGTTTGAAAAAGCATCCAAATGGTTTTTTACTATTTTTAAATCCTGCACAACGCAAAATCCAGCAAGTATCAAAGCAAAAGAACGGTTTAGCAAACGAAGCTGCTTTCAGGTCTTACCGTGAGTGTCTTCTACTGAAAAATCAATGTGGACTGACAAAGACCGAAGGCTTTCTAGCGCATTCTTATTTTAAGAGACAATGCAATCTCAACCGAACAGATTTTGAGTCTGTTGCGACTACCAGTTGTCAAACGCAAGCCATAATTGCGTGCAGGATTCGAACCTGCAGGGTTAATCTATTGTTCTGACCGGACTGAACTATCCCAAGTGAATCGGGAGTGGGACTCGAACCCACGACTAATAGAGTTGGCAGTTTTTTGGTAAACCTCCGAAACCTCCAAATCAAGTTGCACAGCAAGACAGAATACCTCCCGGCACCGGATGCTGCAATGGTGCCATACAGAAACACGCAACAAGACTTGTTTGATATTGTTATCCCTTAAGTCATTCCGACCTGAGGCATTTTTTTAACTATTCAAAGAACTTATTTTTATTTCCTGAGCAAAGATTCAAACCACAGTACGCAATCTTATTGCGCAGTGATAAAAATATTACATCCCCAGTCGTTCCATATGTTCCCTATCCCTTCGGTCTATTTCCCCGAAAGGGCTTCCCTTGAAATATCCGATGTTTTTAAAGCCGTTCTCTTCTGTAATGAGCGACTGCTTCCTGGTTACGGCACCGGTATATTTTGAGCCATAACTACCTGTGATTTTTTTTGTCGCCGGGTCTATGTCGCCCCACTCAGGAGTCTTGCCATTATAAATTGGCTCCACGAAATAGATAATGCCTGTCTTTCGCGATTTCATTAAAAATCTTCCGGTCTCATCCGTGTTGGTTAAGAACCTTTTTAAAATGTCTGGTCTCATAACATTCACATTTAAATTAAACTTAGTTTTTAGTCTGGGAAGCAGGACTCGAACCTGCAGCCTCCTGCATCCAAAGCAGGCAAACAACCAATCGTTATCTTCCCAGTATTAGCGGCTCATACGAGAATTGAACTCGTAGCTCCCGAGAGACAGTCGGGAAGGTTAACCTTTACCACAATGAGCCAGTTCCTTTCTAAGAACTTATGTGATTCCGACAGGATTCGAACCTGTAACCTTCTGCTTCGTAGGCAGATGCGCTATCCAGTTGCGCTACGGAATCGGTAATTATCGGGCATAAAAAAAGCACCTCTTTCAAGGTGCTTACAATCATACATACGGATACTGTTATCCTATGGCCGATGCACCTTACTAAACCCAAAATCAACTTTAGGGCATTTTTGAAAATCCGGTCGTAGTGACGCCGGGCTTACTCTGTTTATGTTGTTATGTAGTGTCATTGCTTTCATATTATTTTATGCTACAAGTTTAATGCTTATTAATTTTTACTGTAAACTGTTTCCTGTAAACCGTAAACTTTCTTTTCAAATTTCTGCTGCAAAGATAAAGTCAAATTAAATTAACTTCCAAATATTATTTATTATAAATTATTGATTTTCAATTACTTAAAGCGTATCATTTAAACAATAGAATCCCTGTCCGCAAACCGTTGCAGATTACCTTTTGCAGCAAATGCCTGTCTCTCATTTGTTTACTTATTTGCACTTAAAAAATTCTATTTGCTTTAGTCATTAAACATGCTTCGATTTTTTTTGTAATTATTTTTAAAAAATTTTTCTTTCATTCTGTTTTTTGATGTTTTTCCATAAAAAAAGCGCCCTTTTTTACGAGGACGCTTGTTACTTTTATAGGATTAAAACGGATTTTACACCAACTTCTCCACTATTATATAAGATACAAACGCCCCTAGCCTACGCGGTAAATCACTCGCGAAGCGTAAATCTGAACCTGTCACCAGTTGTGCGTTATGTATGTTTTGTTCTTTCATTTCGGGAGCAAATATAGTTTTTTTCTGTAATGTTCTGTTTTTTATTACCTAAGCTTTGGAATAATTTTAGTTAAGCAGCGTTTTTCGTAGGTCATTAAATTTATAGCTGCTCCTCTGAAAAATTTTGAATCCAGACACAATAAAATTTATGAAATGGCATTATAATTGATTGATATAATTAACTCATTATCAATACTATGAAAGCATTTAAATTAACAATAATACTGATTGCTATTTTTTCCTTTGTGAGTTTCGACACAGTAAAAAAGGTGAACGACGACCAGATACTTTGGGATAGTAGCAGAAAGTTAGTATGGGAAGATTTTAAAGGTGATGTCGATGCTTCTATGCCTAAAATTGAAGCTTTGACGGCTTCTATTATTGAAGTCAGTTCTTCGTATTACGAAAATGAGGTTCCGAAATTTAACGTATACTCCTATTTCGTAAAGAGCAAATCCTGGACTAAAACAGATAGCGAATCTACTCTAGAGCACGAACAATTGCATTTCGACATCACAGAAATTTATGCAAGAAAGATCAGAAAATCATTTGACAGCCTAAACAAAAGGAAATGCACCGATATTAAAAAGTATGAAGATATTTATGCCCGTTATGCAAAATTATGCAGTAATTACCAGAATGCTTATGACAAAGCTGTTTATCCCAGTGAAGTTGAGCAAAGAAACTGGTCCAGAAAAATTAATGCCGAATTGATACGGTCAAAAAAATACGCTTATATTCCTGCTGAAGTAAGTACGACGCCCTGAAAAAATATTTAGTGTTTAGTAACTATCTTCCTCAAACGCTATCTGTTTTATTCTGAAAAAACGTCCTGAAAAATCAAGACGTTTCTAAAAATTTCCGAACAGCTATAGTTTCTATTACGACCATTTACCGCTTCCGCCCCCGACACCTGTAACTGTCGAAACAGAGCCGCATTGGAAAGTACCAAGGACATTTCCGTTACTATCAAAGAAAACTATGCTCAGATACACCGGTGTGCTGGTAAACTGGAAGCTCACTGTATCTTTGTATAGTCTGTTAATATCATCTGTGTATACATCTCCGAACAAAGCACCGCCGCCCGGTGTGGAGATTCCGCCTGCTTTCCCGTCAAACGTTTTGCCTCCGTTTTGGATAATTACCTGAAACTGTAAATAAAATATCATACTAACCGAACTTCCTCTGGCCGGATAAGAGGTCGTCGTTTCCACAATTGCTTTTTTCCCCGATGCGATCAAATTTGCATCCAATTTACCATCCATTGCCACATGAAAATCATGCGCAATAATTTCTTTGCTTACTTCCTGCTGCACTTCTGCAGTTCCATTTTGATTTTTCATAATGTGTTTGTTTTAGTACCTACTCTATGTTTCGCTTTTCGGTTACCGCGATAATTAAAAAGTGAGGTAAAATTAGTACAAACCAAAAAACGAAATAAGAGTATAAATACCTGATTTTTAATTAGTTATGTTAAAATTTTTAAATAGTATAAAATAAAAAAACGCCCTTGAATATCGGGGCGTTTTTTAATCTCTTTTTGAGTACGAAATTTGGGCATTGCGGTTAGTGCGCTTATTTTTTCGTAATTTCCTTTAGCGTTTCGTGCAGGTGAGCTTCAGGATTTAACAGTCGGTTTTCCGGAGTATTAAGTTCAGTTAGTATTTTATCAAACAAGCTTTCCATAGTTTCAGCGAATACAAACATATCTTCTTCATCCCGTCCGAAGTTAATGACCTGTCCTTTAGTTCCTTTTGCGGCAGGATCAAGATCAATACCTAAATAATTTCCTCCATAATCCGAAAAAACAGGCAACCATTTGTAATGAAAATATTTTTTCTGAATTGCATTTTTAGGATTTGATGTAAATGAAATTTCATTGTCGAAATTATAGCCGGAACGTTCCACTTCGTATTTTCCGTTTGAATATATCACGAATTTAAGTTCGTCCCATTTATAGGTTGGTTTTTCTAATTTGTGCAACTCATTTACAATTTCAAAAATTTGGTCCTGTTCTTCAAAGTCAATGTCTAAAATTTTTCTTTCCCTGTCTGCTGTGCTTTCAGTTGCATAAAGATAGGGTCCTTCCGAACTATCCGTACCATAGGCAAACTCCATTTTGTACCAACTCTTTTGGAGTCCGAAAAGTTTATGCTTTGGAGCTTTGCCGGCATAAAAATCCACAATTTCCTTTACGAGTTTTTCCGATTGCTCCGGGTTTTGGAGACTATTTGATTTAGGTTTAAGCAGCGTTCTGCTAAACTCTAATTGTTGTAGTATTTCCTCGGTACTGCAAAATTTTTCACCAAATAAAATTCCGTTTCCGTCCTCCTTTTGACCATTGGCAAGTGCATAAAGCTCCTTGATTTCGGTTGGTAATTCCTCCTCGAGCAGTAGTTCTATTTTTTCGATCGCATTATTTGAAACCGGACTGTTTAAGGTTCCAATTGGTGCATCAGAATTATTTTTCTGAATAGCTATAATTTCCTGAAGTTTAGTCGTTATGCTCATAGTTCTTCTTAGCCTATTGTTTTTAATATCTCAAGTCCTTCTTCCCAATTAGTATGTCCTGATGAAACATTGATGTGCCCGGCGTTTCCGAGGTTTATGAAATCGCTGCCCCAATTGTCTGCAAAAAATTTCGCTCTGTCCAACGAAACCCAAATATCGTCCGCACTTGCTACAACTACCGTCTTAAAAGTTATTTTATCGAGTGGAATTGGTGCAAAACCTGTTGCCGGAAAAGTATACTGCGGTGCTTCAAGGTCGCTTGGTGCCACGAGTAAAGCACCTTTAATCTGTTTTTTGTATTTGGTAGCCCAATGCGCAATGGTGGAGCAACCCAAGCTGTGTCCGACAAGTACAACAGTTGAAAGATCAAATTCCGAAATTTTCTTGTCGATAGTGGCTACCCATTCCTGGCAGGATGGTGCCTCCCACTCTTGCTGTTCAATTCTATAAAAATTAGTTCCTGAATTCTGGAAGTAGGTTTGCCAGTGTTCCGGTCCTGAATTTCCGAGTCCTGGTACTAGTAAATAGTTTGTCATTGTGTATTTTGTGGCATTTAGGTTTAACTATGCTTGTTAATAATCCGTGTTATTGGGTTTGACTTTGGCTCATAGTCTGAGCAAAATTGTGTCTAACTTGAATTAAGATTAAGCCCACCAAATGTACTAAAATTCCTCCAAGCAATAATCCACAAAAATACTGTGTCGAAAAAAATATTTTTAAAAAACAAACACGAAAGTTGTGTCTAA
>NZ_CAMLMK010000096.1 GCF_946481155.1 uncultured Flavobacterium sp. | reverse complement strand
GCAGATAGAGTATAACTAGCAGATAACTTTTGAGAACAATTCTATTAATAGCAATCGGTGGTGGTTTAGGGAGCGTTTTTCGTTACCTGACGACTCTTGCTGTTAACCGCTATTCTCAACTGTTTTTTCCTTACGCGACGTTTACGGCTAATATTTTAGGATGTTTCCTTATCGGATTGATTTTAGGATTATTAGAAAAGAATAATGTCACTAGTTCCGATTTGAAATTCTTCCTGGTAACAGGATTTTGCGGGGGGTATACAACGTTCTCCACCTTTTCAAATGAGAATGTGAGTCTGATGCAGGCCAACCAAATGGGAACCGCTTTCCTGTATATTGCTTTGAGTGTAATTGTGGGTTTAGCAGCAACTTGGAGCGGACTAATGGTTTCCCGACTTTAATATGAAAAAAGTACTGATCATAACGTATTATTGGCCACCAGCTGGCGGACCTGGCGTACAGCGCTGGCTGAAGTTTGTGAAGTATTTGCCTGATTTCGGAATTGAACCTATTGTATATATTCCGGAAAATCCGACCTACCCTTTATTGGATGAAAAATTGTTGGATGAGGTGCCGAAGAATGTGACGATTGTCAAAAATAAAATCATTGAACCGTATTCCTGGGCTTCGGTTTTTTCAAAAAAAAGCACCAAAAAAATCAGTTCAGGAATTATTCCGAATCAGAAGAAGCAATCATTCATTCAAAAAATGATGCTTTGGATAAGAGGAAATCTTTTTATTCCGGATGCGCGAATTTTATGGGTTAATCCTTCCGTTAATTATCTGACAAAATATATTCAGGAAAACGGAATCGATACCGTAATTACCACCGGACCACCGCATAGCCTGCATTTAATTGGATTGCGTTTAAAGCAAAATTTAAATATAAAATGGATTGCCGATTTCCGTGATCCGTGGACGACCATCGGTTATCACAAAGCTTTGAAATTATCGGCTTCTTCGGCCAGGATGCATAAAGATCTGGAATCCAAAGTGATGAATTCTGCCGATTTTCTTCTGGTGACAAGCCCAACAACGAAAAAAGAATTCGAGAGCATCACCTCGAAACCGATTCATGTAATCACCAACGGTTATGATGTCGAGAATATTCAAAAGCAAGTTTTGGACGAAAAATTTACTTTAGCACACATTGGCTCTTTTCTATCCGAAAGAAACCCGAAAGCTTTATGGACAGCTTTAAGCGAATTAAGCAACGAAAATCCGGAGTTCAGAAAGCAATTTGAATTAAAACTGATTGGTGCCATCAGTCAGGAACTTTTGGATGCGATTGCAGAATTTAAACTGTCGGAATTCGTGAACAATTTGGGTTATGTCTCGCATCAGGAAGCGCTGGAACATCAACGAAAATCACAGGTTTTATTGCTGATTGAGATTGATTCCGAAGAAACGAAAAGCATTATTCCGGGAAAACTGTTTGAATACATGGCTTCGGAAAGACCTATTTTGGCCATTGGTCCGCAAGACGCTGATTTTGCTGCAATTATTAAGCAGACTAACACGGGAACTTTTGCTTTATATGCAGAAAAGGAAAAGATTAAAGAAACGCTTTTAGCTTATTTCAATTTGTATCTGGAAAAGAATCTGAAAGTGTATCCTGTGGGACTACAGCAATACAGCAGAAAGAGCCTTGCCAAGGAATTGGCTTCTTTGCTAAAATAAAGACACCCCGCCCTTTGGGCACCCCTCTGAAAGAGGGGAATTAAAAAATCCCGCTTCACATTGCTGCTCCACGGGATTTTAACCAAATCAACCAACCAAATCTTTAAATCTTTATCTTTTATTTTTTTCTTTAACGATTTTCTCATCTCGTTTAACCTCTTCGATTTCTTCCTTACTCATTTTGGCTTTCGTACCATCCGCTTTATAGTAGTAGTAATCGTCTTCGTTATACCCTGAGCCACTTTCGTAGCCATAGCCATAATCGTCGTTATAGTTTGGACCGCCGTTTCCGTAACCGTTGTCAAAGTGAGGATTGTAAGTGTAAGCATGACTAGCTCCGTTCACAAAACCTACCACGTCAATGATATGACCTCTTCGGTTGTACAGGATTCGCAAACCACCCACTTGAGAAAGCGCGAAGCTGTTGTATCTCATATAAACTGAACCAACACGTTTCACTCGGTTGTATCCATCGTAGTTGATGAACACGTTTCCAACACGTCTCACTCGTCCGAAGTTGTCATGTTCTACACGAACTCCGTAGTTTGCAGGTCCGTAATTTGTTACATGAACGCCCGGTGCTCCATAAGTGGTATTTGTAAAACCACGTCTTGGTCCTGACGGGCGGGTGTTGAAGTCAAATTCTCCGTCGGGGAAAATATAGAACTCAATGCCGCGTTCCATGAACATAATTGGTTCCGCATTTCTGTAATCTACAACGTTACGGGGACCTTTTCCATTATTGTCAGAAAAAATAGGATTTTCTGACGCATAAGCCATACTTCCTACCAGAAGAATGCTGGCTACTAAAAGAGTAATTTTTCTCATAATACAATAATTTTAATTTTTCCCTACTCGTAACGTTTTTCGGTTTACACGTTTCTGAATCCATTTCAGAGTTTCATTTGATATGTAATAACCAATTTGCGTGCCAAAAAATAACCGCAACATTGATGAAGTAATGAAATCTGTTGTTATTTATCTGAAAATCAGTGCAATTAAGTGAATAAAAAAATCTCATTTCTTTTTTTGAAATGAGATTTTGAAATGAGATTGAAGTTGATATTTACGCTGTTTTTTCCGCGAAAGCGATAATATGACCATCTAAATCGGAAAAATAACAAACCCGGTCACCCCAATTCCGGTCTGCTATCTCACTAATTATTTTGGCACCTGTCGCTATCGCATTCTCAAATTCAAATTGAATATTTTCAACATAAAAATATAATTCGCATCGCGGAATCCCATTACCGGTTTCCGGATGCGGCGTTTTATCGGCAAGAATCTTCGCGATCCCGTGATTGGGCATTAATCCGATTTTTAAATTTTCTGAAAGTGTAAATTCTGTCATGCCTGGCACTTCTAAGGTAGGTTTTGTTCTGAAAATCGCTTCGTAAAATCGGGAACTTTTTTCCTGATCGCTGACATATAAGATGAATTCCGAGGAATAGATGTGTTTCATTTAAGTAGCAAATAAGTTTTTATAAGTTAGGATATAAATTTATCTTAAATTATAAAAAAGTTTAGTGGATTCGTTAAATTTTTATAAATTGCTCTACCAAAACTTACTGACTTAACTAAAACTGATTAAAAATGAAATTCTTTCTGAGAAAGTCGCTATTGTTCATTTCGACAATGTTCTGCCTGCAAACCACCACTGCGCAGACTTTTATCCAACGTTATGCTGATGTTGCGAACCAAACATTACAGGCGAACATCACAAACAACCTAACGGAATATGAAGCCTTAGGTGTAAAACGAAAAGGTACTGCCGCACTGCAGAATACCTTAGATTGGTTAAAAAATAAATACCTGAGCTACGGCTATACTGCAGGGCAAATGGTCGAAGATTCTTATTCTTATTCCGGATATACCTGTAAAAATTTGGTCTTGACTAAAGTAGGAACCGTCTATCCAAACACTTATGTAATTATTTGCGGGCATTACGATTCCATTACCGGTACAGGCACAAATGATAATGGTAGTGGGACAGTGATATTGCTTGAAGTCGCAAGATTACTGCAAAGCATCCCAACAGAATATTCTGTGAAGTTTATCAATTTTAGTGGGGAAGAGGACGGACTTTATGGAAGTCAGCATTACGTTTCTTCAGTTGTGAACGGAACGACACCAAAAATGGATATCAAGGTAGTTTTTAATATTGACGAAGTAGGAGGCGTGGCCGGAATGACAAACAACACCATTACCTGCGAGCGTGATACAGGCAGTCCAACTACGAATAATGCAGCATCAAACACAATTACTAATGAATTGATTACTTGTGTTGATTTGTATTCGCCATTAAATACTAATTTAAGTTATGCCTATGCTTCCGATTATATGCCGTTTGAAGAAAATAACGAAATTATAACCGGTTTCTTTGAAACTAACGAAAGTTCGCACCGACACACCGCAACCGATTTATTGGTCAACATGGATCCGGTTTACGTGTATAATATTTCAAAGGCTGCCACAGGCGCTCTGATGCATTTTGCTGTTGCAAGTACAACATTAACCAACGAGGAATTTAATACCGACTATCAGGTGAGCCTGTTCCCAAATCCCGCAAAAGGGAAACTGAATATAAATTTCGGAACACTAAAACAGGACACTTATACTTTCTCGCTGATCGATATTCAGGGGAAGGAAGTCTACAACGATACCATTTCAAATGCGACGCAAATTAAAACCATTGATGTTTCCCGCCTAAGTAAGGGAATTTATATGGGCGTCCTGGAATCTTCGGAAAACAGGATTGCTAAAAAGATCGTAATAGAATAAAAACAAAACGGCAGCTGAAATTTTTGACTGCCGTTTTTTTATTATTTGGGCGTTCCCTTTCAGGTCGGGCTATCCGTTGCAATCTTTTTTGTTACGACTTTTATCTAACCATTGAGCTATGGCTAAACAAAAAAGGATTTACACTACTATCCCTAACGCAGGCTGATATCACAATTTCTCTTTAAGATATTTACCTGTCACCGATTTAGCATTTTTCGCAATTTCCTCCGGTGTTCCGAAAGCCATTAAGGTTCCGCCATTCTCACCACCCTCAGGTCCGATATCGATGATATAATCAGCACATTTTATCAGATCAAGATTATGCTCAATTACAATGATAGAATGCCCTTTTTCGATTAAGGCATCAAAGGAAGCCAATAATTTTTTAATATCGTGGAAGTGCAATCCTGTTGTTGGCTCGTCAAATACAAACAAAGCTTTGTCTTTCGTAGCGCCTTTTACAAGGAAAGAAGCCAGTTTTATACGCTGCGCCTCACCACCGGAAAGGGTAGAAGAGGATTGTCCCAGCTGTACATAACCCAAGCCAACATCCTGCAGCGGTTGAAGTTTCTGTGTAATTTTTGTCTGATTATGCAAATTGAAAAATGCAATGGCATCATCAATGGTCATGGTCAGAATATCATCAATGTTTTTGTTCTCGTAGTTGACTTCCAGAATTTCTTTCTTGAAACGTTTTCCGTTACACGTTTCGCATTCCAGATGCACATCGGCCATGAATTGCATTTCAATGGTCACTTCGCCATCGCCCTTACAGGTTTCACAACGGCCGCCATCCACATTAAATGAAAAATGTTTCGGCTGATAACCGCGCATTTTTGATAGCTGCTGTTTGGAAAATAAGTCACGAATATCATCATATGCCTTGATATAAGTCACCGGATTTGAGCGCGAACTTCTCCCGATGGGGTTCTGGTCAACGTATTCAATATGTTTTACATGCGAATAGCTTCCCGCCAGTTCCGTAAACTGACCCGCTTTTTCTCCCACGCCTTCAAGTTTTTTCTGAATAGCGGGGAACAATATTTTTTTTACCAGCGTACTCTTTCCACTTCCTGACACGCCTGTAATCACGGTTAAACATTCCAAAGGAAATGTAACGTTTATGTTTTTTAGGTTATTCTCACGTGCACCGATAACCTCGATATGGTTTTTGAACTTCCGACGCTTTTTCGGAACCTCAATCTGCATTTTTCCGTTGAGGTATTGTGCGGTTAATGAATCGGCTTCCAGGATTTCGGCGTAGGTTCCCTGAGCAACTAATTCGCCTCCCAATGTTCCTGCTTCCGGACCGATATCGATAATCATGTCCGCCGCTTTCATGATATCTTCATCATGCTCTACAACAATTACGGTATTGCCTAAATTGCGTAAGTCTTCCAGTACTTTTATCAGTCGTTCGGTATCTTTCGGATGTAAGCCAATACTTGGCTCGTCCAAAATATACATAGATCCCACCAAGCTACTTCCCAATGAAGTGGCCAGATTGATTCGCTGTGATTCACCACCTGATAATGTCGCCGAATTTCGGTTTAAGGTTAAATAATTCAAGCCGACTTCATCCAAAAAGCGCAAACGGTTCCTGATTTCAATCAAAAGGCGTTTTGCTACTTTTTCATCATATTCCGATAAGGTCAAATCGTTGAAAAATTCGATTAGGTTTTTAATCGGCAAATCCACTAAATCCGAAATTGTTCTGCCTCCCACTTTGATAAAATTCGCTTCCGGGCGCAAACGTTTGCCTTTACATACGTTGCATTTCGTTTTTCCGCGATAACGCGACAGCATCACCCGGTTCTGTATTTTATAGTTTTTCTCTTCCAACTCCTGAAAGAAAGCATCTAAACCGACAAAATATTTATTGCCTTTCCAGATAAGCGCTTTGTGTTCGTCGGTTAATTCGAAATAAGGTTTATGAATCGGAAAATCAAAGCGATGACTGTTGTTCACCAATTGATCACGATACCAGCTCATACTTTCGCCTCTCCAGGGATAAATCGCGTTTTCATAAACGGAAAGTGCTGTATTTGGCACTACTAATTCTTCATCGATGCCGATCACATTGCCATAGCCTTCGCATTTCGGACACGCTCCATAAGGATTGTTAAAACTGAATAAATGGACATTCGGCTCCAGAAAAGTAATACCATCCAATTCAAAATTATTGCTGAAGGTAAATTTTTTGTCCGAATTCAGTTCCTGCAGGTAACATTCACCTTTTCCTTCGTAAAAAGCTGTCTGGATCGCATCCGCTAAACGATTGTAGAATTCCTCTTCTTCTTTTACAACGATACGGTCGATAATCAGCAATATGTCTTTATTGTCAAGCGAATGCTGATCGATTTCATCTAAACGAACCATTTCGTTATTAACTAAAATACGGGCAAAACCTTGTTGTAAAAGCACTTTTAATTTGTCTTCCAATGCTCTTCCCTGCTCAAGATGAATAGGAGCGAGGAGCAGCCATTTGCTGTCTAATTCGAAGTTTTTCACTTCATTGATCACATCGGAAACGGTATGTTTTTTTACTTCCTTGCCCGACACAGGAGAAAAAGTCTTTCCTATTCTGGCATAAAGCAATTTCATGTAATCATAAATCTCAGTAGAAGTTCCAACAGTGGAACGCGCATTGGTAGTATTTACTTTTTGCTCGATGGCAATGGCCGGCGCAATGCCTTTGATGTAATCTACTTTCGGTTTGTCCAGGCGTCCTAAGAACTGGCGCGCATAGGAAGACAGACTTTCCACATAACGACGCTGGCCTTCCGCATAGAGCGTATCAAAAGCCAGACTCGATTTTCCCGAACCCGAAAGACCGGTAATAACCACAAGTTTGTTTCGGGGAATCGCCACATCCACATTTTTTAAATTGTGAAGCTGCGCTCCTTTAATGATTATATTTTTCTTGGGCTCGAGTGTTGTGATGTCGGTTTTCATGGAAAAAAGTCGGTAAAAAGCAAAGATAGTCAAAAACCAATTTTTAAAGAATTTGTTTGTCAATTAATACTTGACAAATAATTAATAATCATTATCTTCTTAAATTGATGATATGCAAACGTTTTGATGGGGTTTTAAAACTTATTGTGTGAATATCTGTTAAATTTTATGATTTTGTTTGTAGGTTAAAAATATTTTTCGTTATATTTGGGTATTACTATTCATCAAAAAACATTTGCCTATTCTATAAAAATACTTTTTAGAGATTAAAAATCTAATCCAAACCAAAAACTAAAAGGTATTATTATGGCTAATGTTGTACTTCCGGACGCAGTCCTAGTGAAAAAATATGTAGGTGGAGACGAAATTGCTTTAGCTACATTAATTGAAAGACATCAATCTAAAATTTATGGTTTCATTTATTCTAAGGTATTGGACAGAGATGTTACCGAGGATATCTTTCAGGACACTTTTATTAAAGTCATCAAAACTTTAAAAACGAAAAATTACAATGAGGAAGGTAAATTCCTGCCTTGGGTAATGCGTATTTCTCATAATCTAATCGTCGATCATTTCCGTAAATGTAAAAAAATGCCTTACAACAGGGATACAGAGGAGTTTTCCATTTTTTCAATCATGACGGATAACAGTCCGAATATTGAAAGCCGTATCATCAGTGAACAGGTGGAAGTGGATTTGCAGCGCCTGATAAACGAATTGCCGGACGACCAGCGCGAAGTACTGGTAATGCGTATCTATGACGATTTAAGTTTCAAAGAAATCGCTGATTTAACTGGTGTAAGCATCAATACCGCCTTAGGTAGAATGCGTTATGCTTTAATGAACTTGAGAAAGGTAATTGAAAAAAATCAAATTATTTTGACCAATTAGACAATATTTGGAATGCGGTGGCGTTATTGTATTAAATTCAAACCAAATACGATGGCAAAACTTTACTCTAAAAAGAAAAAAGCAACTCCAAAAATGTCACCTAAAAAAGAAACGGTCAGTTTTTTGCTAAGCTACTCTAAAGCGTTAAGCATTACGAAAGTAGGTGAATTAACCTTTGAGAACATTGCTAATTAGGAAAAGTCCCGGAATGGTTAATTTCGGGACTTTTTTTATTTACTTGTGTTGTATTCTTTCAACACCGATTTTTTTCCGATCGCTTTTGTGATTACATCTTTCTCCAAATCCCATCCGCGGGCAGGGGAGTATTCCCTTCCATACCAGATAATCTGAAGGTGTAAATCGTTCCATAATTCGCGTGGGAAAATCGCTTTGGCATCTTTTTCAGTTTGTACTACGTTTTTTCCGCTACTTAAATCCCAACGGTACATCAGGCGATGAATATGGGTGTCTACCGGAAAGGCAGGAACTCCGAATGCTTGGCTCATCACCACACTTGCCGTTTTATGGCCTACAGCCGGTAAGGCTTCCAAAGCTTCAAAACTCTGGGGAACTTCGCCGTTGTGCTTCTCGATTAGAATTTGGGATAAGCCGTGAATGCCTTTTGATTTCATTGGTGACAGTCCGCATGGTCTTATGATTTCCTTGATTTCTTCGATAGAAAGTTTTACCATATCATACGGATTATCAGCTCTTGCGAACAATAAAGGCGTAATCTGATTTACGCGTACATCCGTACACTGCGCCGAAAGCAAAACCGCAATCAATAACGTATAAGGGTCTTTATGATCGAGTGGGATAGGAATTTCAGGATATATTTCGTTCAAAGTATCAATTACAAACCGGACTTTTTCTTTTTTGGTCATTGAATGCTGCATTTAGAAGTACGAAAATAAGAATTTATGTTCAGAGCCGAAGTAAACTTCTTAACTTTGGCAATTGTAATTTAAAACAGTACGATGACGACACTTCAAATGGGCGATAAAGCACCCAATTTCTCAGCAGTAGACCAGACCGGAAAAATCCATTCACTAAAAGATTACAAAGGAAAAAAACTGGTGATTTTCTTTTATCCGAAGGCAAATACACCAAGCTGTACAGTTGAAGCATGTAACATAAGAGATAATTACGAACGTTTTTTAGCCGGAAATTATGCGGTACTGGGCGTAAGTGCCGACAGCATGAAACATCAGGGGAAATTTAAAGAAAAGTTTGATTTGCCTTATCCGTTATTGGCTGATGAGGATAAAAAAATGATTGAAGCTTTCGGAGTTTGGGGACCGAAGAAATTCATGGGAAGAGAATTTGACGGCATCCACAGAACGACTTTTGTAATTGATGAAAAAGGTGTGATTGAAGATGTAATTACGAAAGTAAAAACAAAAGAGCATACGGCGCAAATACTAAAATAAATGCAGAATAGCAATTGCCGAATGAAATATACATTGGAAGGACAAGAAACGGAAAGATTAAAATTTAGGTTACTAAATAGGGAGGATTTTGATGTATGGATCGAATTGTTTGAAAATATTGAAGTTTGTAGATTTTTAGGAGTTGACAAAATTGAAACACCACACGAAAGATGCAAACTTTGGTTTGAAATGACGTTTGAAAGATATAATAACAATTTAGGCGGAGCGAATGTCTTGCTCGATAAATTCACAAATAAGATTATTGGTCAAAGCGGACTTATAGTACGTGAAATTGAAGGGAAACAAGAAATGGAAATTGCATATTCTATTTTGCCTGAATATAGAAAAAAAGGATTTGCATCCGAATCGACTAAAAAATGTAAAGATTTTGCATTTGAGAATGATTTTACGCAAAGTTTA
>NZ_CAMLMK010000095.1 GCF_946481155.1 uncultured Flavobacterium sp. | reverse complement strand
TTGTGCTTTTTAAATCTTCTTCATCCACACAAATGCTTCCGCTGGCAACTGGAATGGAGGCATTGCCCAGCATTCGCTTGGTTTCTTCTTTATTGCAGGCAATATCTACGGCGATGTTGCTTGTTTTACACGTAATCGTAGCCTGGAATCGCATTTGGTTTACACCATAGCCTAATTGTACCAATGAATTTGTGCCTAAGCGAATCCACGGAATATCGCGGGCAACAGCTTCATCAACAATACTTCCGGTGGAAGGGCCAAGGCGCACGCGCTCACGAATCTCACGCATTTTCTGGATATCAGCATCGACGTCGTACGGCGTTCCGGCAATTAAAGCTTCTGCAATTGCTACGGAACTTTCGGCAGCGAAAAGGCCTACATTTTCTTCGGTATAACTGAAAACAACATTATAGGTACCTGGAGTTTTTGTTTCACGGGTTCTTCCGAAACCGGTTTCCATGCCGGCTAATGTCTGTATTTCCAGCGCAATATGTTCGATAACATGTCCCATCCAGGTGCCTCGTTCTACGCGGGAGAAAAATCCGCCGCGCGTTCCTTCCGAACATCTGTGCTCAATCATACTGGGAAACATGGCTTCTATGCGCTCTCTGAATCCTTCAATTTTATTCGTGGGAAATTGTTCCATCTCTTCCAGGTCCAGTCGCATTTGGATTAATTTCTTGCGTTGTACACTCCAAATATTCGGACCTCTTAAGGCTTGGATTTTTAATATTTTCATTTTAAAATTTGAAAAGGTTGTAATGATTTTGTTAAAAATAGGGAATATTTATTTTACCCAAACACTTTTTTTGTTAGAAATGATGAATGCCTTTGTGTTTGCTGCACTTCACAGAATTTGGAGGTTGATTTTCAATTTGTTACTTGCTACCCCAAAAATGCAATGCCTTTCCACTTTTAGCCCGGATAGAGCGGTTATCCTTTTTGTTTTTTAGAGAAAAACAAAAAGATAGGAGTGAAAGCCGGAATATGGAAAGCAAATAATCACTGTCCATTCGCTTCAAATACACAAAATCACTTGGTTTTTTTTATCTTTTTGTTACTTTTACCGCATGAAAATACATGGAAAATTAATTATAATAGGTGGTGCGGTAGATAAAGGAAGTTTTACTGAAACCGATTTGGACAAAAATGTATCGAATAACTTAAATTTCTTCGAGACAGGAATTTTAAAACGCATTTTAGTAGAATCAAAGCATAAAGAACAATCGAGAATTGAAGTCATTACTACGGCTTCGAAAATCCCCAGAGAAATTGGTCCGGAATATGTAAAAGCCCTTAATTATTTAGGTGCTAATAATGTTGATGTCCTTCATATCGAAAAGCGCGAACAGGCTACGAGTCCGGAAGTTTTGGAACGACTGAAAGCAGCTGATGTAGTGATGTTTACGGGTGGCGATCAATTAAGGCTAACATCCATTCTTGGCGGAACGGAATTTCACGATATTTTATTGGACAAATACAAAAACGAAGAGTTTATCTATGCGGGAACTTCCGCTGGAGCTGCTGCGGCTTCCAACAATATGATTTATCAGGGAAGCAGTTCGGAAGCGCTTTTAAAAGGTGAAGTAAAAATCACTTCCGGATTGGGATTGATTGACGGCGTAATCATCGATACACATTTTGTACAGCGCGGGAGAATCGGAAGATTGTTCCAGGCGGTTGTTGGAAATCCGAAAACGTTGGGAATCGGCTTAGGAGAAGATACCGGCTTATTGATTACAGATGGAAATAAGATGGAAGCAATAGGTTCCGGACTGGTAATATTGGTGGATGGCCGGCAAATAAAAGATACTAATCTGACGGAAGTTGAATTGGGTCAGCCAATCTCCATTAATAATTTGGTGGTACATGTGATGAGCAAGTATGATACGTATGAGTTGAAAACTAATGTAATGCACATTCAATCATCGCAATACGTGAACTAGATTATTAGATGCTTAGATTGTTAGATTTTTAGAAAAATAGCAATAAACCAGCAATTCAATCTGATAATCCAACAATCCAATAATCGAACAATCTAAAAAAATGTGTAAAATAATTATCCACGGCGGTTTTTTCTCGGAATCATCGACCAATCACGAAACGAAAATAGCCAAACAGCAAGCTTTATTGCGCATTGCTAAATCTTCGCATGAATATCTCAGAACGCATTCGGCTTTGGAAACGGTTGTTTATGCGGTTTCGCAGTTGGAAGACGACGAATTGTTCAACGCGGGTATCGGTTCACAGATTCAAAGTGACGGTAAAATCCGGATGAGCGCTTCGTTGATGGATGGCGCGACCCAGAAGATGAGTGGTGTGATTAATATTGAGGAAGTTAAAAATCCCGTTCAGGTAGCTCAGGTTTTATTGGACTATGATGATAAGGTTTTGGGCGGAAGAGGAGCCACGAATTTTGCAAGAAAGCATGGATTTGACGCTTTTTCAACTGAAATCCCGCAACGAAGAACGGAGTATGAAGCAAAATTAGCCGCAACCGGAACAGGAACTGTTGGCTGTGTGGCTTTGGATGCCGACGGAAAAATAGCAGTAGCAACATCTACCGGTGGAAAAGGCTTTGAGATTCCGGGTCGTATTTCCGATTCAGCAACGGTGGCCGGAAATTATGCCAATGAATTCTGCGGTGTAAGCTTGACCGGGGTTGGTGAAGATATTGTGAGCGGGGCAATAGCAGCTAAAATCGTAACCCGTGTCACCGATGGCTTTACTTTGAAAGAAGCTTTCGCGAAAACGTTCAACGAATTGAAGCCTTTTGACGGTTTTGCCGGAGCGATTGCCATTGATAAAGACGGGAATATTTTCCATCAGGATTCACATCCGAGTATGGTTTTTGCCAGTTTCGATGGTGTAAACGAGGAAGTTTTTGATTAACAATATACTCGAATAAATGAACTACAACGTTATTTTACAGGAAATCTATCAGGAGACAAAAGCACTTCCGGTCATCGGAAATGTAGCCTCGACGATTCCGGAATTAGCGACTATTGATCCCAATAAATTCGGGATGCATCTTACAACTATTGACGGACAGGATTTTGGAATTGGAGACAGTAATGAAAAATTTTCCATTCAATCGGTTTCCAAGGCTTTGACGGTAGCATTGGCTTTTTCCTTTTTAGGTGAAAAAGTATGGGAACGGGTAGGTGTGGAACCTTCCGGAAATCCGTTTAATTCTTTGGTGCAGCTTGAATATGAGAAGGGAATTCCTCGTAATCCTTTCATAAATGCCGGTGCGTTGGTTATTGCCGATATGCTGGTAACACATCTGAAAAACCCAAAAGCAGATTTTCTTACTTTCATCCGAACGATTTCGGGTCATTCTGATATCGATTTTAATTTAAAAGTTGCCCAATCGGAGAAAGACACCGGATATAGAAATGCGGCGTTGGCCAATTTCTTGAAATCGTTTGGCAATATCCATAATGATGTGGAAGTCGTACTTGACTTCTATTTTCACCAGTGTTCGCTGGAAATGACCTGCAAAGAACTGGCACATTCGTTTTTCTTTTTTGCCAACGAAGGAAAAACTAAAAACGGAGATCAAATCTTAACCTGCAGTCAGGTGAAACGATTGAACGCTTTAATGCAAACCTGCGGCTTCTATGACGAATCGGGCGAGTTTACGTATAAAGTCGGATTACCCGGAAAGAGTGGGATAGGCGGTGGCATCGGAGCCTTATTCCCGAAGAATTTTGCCGTAGCTACCTGGAGTCCGCGTTTAAATGAAAAAGGCAATTCCGAAATGGGCATGTATGCCTTAGAGCAGCTGACTACCAAAACCGGGATGTCGATTTTCTAATCCTCATTCGGTATAAAAATATTCTGAAAGATATCCTTTCCACTTCTCATGATCATAACGATCGAACAAGTAAGCCATATAATTATCTGGTCGTAAAAGAATAAAAAGCTCTGAAGTAACTCCCAGTTTTCTCCAGTGTTTGTCTATGGAATCTTCTGCAAAAGTAATTGGAAAATAGGTCAAAGAATTAATTTCTTCTTTCGTTTTTTCATCTAAAGGTTTATTGCCAATATGCAGTAAATGGAATCCATCACTTGAAAACCGGCTATAGTAACCTTCTTCATTTTTATAAGGTAAACGGTCTCCTGCCTTGAATTTCAGCTTTTGTTTTGAATCGCTCAAGGCAAGGTCTTTACCGTGATAAGAATAGGCGATCTGTGAAATAGTTTTGAAAATTAAGGGTTTGATACGCTCGCTGGAAAGCACTATTCGAATGATGGGTATCAGGACTGTTCTTCGGAACCAGGCATAATACCATTTGTCGGACGTCATGGTCTTGAAAGCACGATCGGTGAAGCGCAATAACCATTTTGCAAACGGAAGACGCTCTTCGTTGTAAGTATCTAATAATTCCTCTTTGGCGTCGCCATTAAGTACAAATGCCAGTTTCCACGCTAAATTATAGGCGTCCTGCAAACCGGTGTTCATGCCTTGTCCACCTGCCGGACTATGGATGTGCGCACTGTCGCCTGCAAGAAATATCCGTTTTCTTCTGAAATTATCCACACAGCGATGATGTAAATTATAAATAGAAAACCAGTTTACCTTTTCAAACGTTAGCGGAACTCCGAGTGTTTTTTTGATTACATCTTCAATTTCCTCAAACGAGATGTGTTTCCTTTCGTAGAATTCTTTCGGAAAGGTACCTAAAACACGGTAGCATTTCTCGCCTTTTAGAGGGAAGAAACCGCAGAAATTATTGTTTGTTGGCGAGATGATCAGCTTGTCATATTCCAGATTCCAGTCGATGATTGTATCGGCTACGAAGAATTTATTTTCATACGTGCCGCCTTCAAAAGAGAATTTGAGTTGATGGCGAACGGGACTTTTGGCACCATCACAAGCGACAACATATTTTGATTTTATTTTTTTGGCGTCGTCATTATGAAATACGATGGAAATAACGGAATCCTCTTTTTGAGTTAATGTTGAGAATTCCATGTTCCATAACACGTCATGTCCGTTATCCAGTAAGTTCTGATAAAGAAGTGCTTCATTTTTGCTTTGTTCTAAAGCGAATAGGAAATGGAAATCGGTGAGTCCGACACCAATTTGATTGATTTTTATTTCGGCTCTTCTTTTGCCTTCATAATAGAGATTGAAGGCATTGATGGGCGTTCCTTCTTTTAAAACGGTATCGGATAAGCCTAATTGCTGATAGATTTCAAGGCTTCTCGCAGTAACGGCAATGGCTCTGGATTGTTCGGTCACGGTTTGTTTGGAATCAATTAGTATAAAATCAATCCCAAAGCGATGCAGCTGGTTGGCCATCATCAATCCGGTCGGGCCGGCTCCGATTATCAAGACATCGGTTTCCATACTTCCGTAATTAACCTCTTAAAGTTACGAAAAATGAAGGGAAGTTATAGTTAAAGGATTTTAACGCAATGGTTTTTGCAGCTAAAAGCGCCAAACCAGAATACGGCTTGATTTGTTTCCTTGCTCCATTTCGATGCTTTTTACATCGACAGCTTTTACTTTTTTTAGAATAGTATAAAGCGGTTTAAGTGTTTCTTTCTTTGAAACTAAAGAAGAAAACCATTGGCATTGCGTTTTGAAATGCACGCTTTCGTAAATCATGTTTGTGATAAAAGCCAATTCGCCGCCTTCGTACCACAGTTCATTATTTTGTCCACTGAAGTTTAAAACCGGTTTCCCTTCGATAGTTTTGCCTAAGTTTTTCAGTTTTCGTTGCGTTCCTTTCGTTGCTTCTTCTTTTGAGTTGTGAAACGGTGGGTTACAGATAGTGAAATCGAAGCGTTCTTCCGGCTGGATGATACCTTTGAAAATCTGGCGTTTGCTTCCTTGGAGTCGGATGCTTATTGCATTTTTCAGATCCGGATTGTTTTTTATGATGGTTTCAGCAGTGGCTTTTGCGGGTTTGTCTACTTCAGTGCCTACAAATTCCCAGCCATATTCCTGATGCCCGATGATAGGGTAAATGCAGTTGGCGCCCACGCCTATATCTAAAATCCGAACGCTGTTTCCTGTTGGAATTATGCCATTGTTGTTTTCGGCCAATACATCAGCGATGTAATGGAGGTAATCCGCGCGGCCTGGAATGGGAGGGCAGAGGTTGGTTTTTGGCAATTCCCAATAGTTGATATTGTAAAAGTGCTTCAGCAATGCTTTGTTCAAGGCGCGAACAGCATCCGGGTTGGCGAAATCGATGCTTTCGTTTCCGAATTTGTTTGGGCCAACAAAGGATTCTAGTTCCGGTGAGGTTTCGATCAGTGCTTTGAAATCATAGTTGCTGTTGTGCTTGTTTCTTGGATGAAGGCTCTTTTGAGGTGTATCTGTTTTTATGTTTTTCATGGAAAGGGAATTGTGGTTCAAAGGTAGGGAAAACTTGATTTTATTTTAGCTACGAATGCACGAATTGAAACGATTAAAATAAGCACTAAGTGGCATGCTTTAAATAACTACGTTAGAATGTTCCAGACAATTAGTGCATTCGTAGCTAAGATCATTCCAAAAAGTAAAATGGATTTTCCCTTAGCCCCGATTGGAGGAAACACCTCGTGTGACGGAAAGCGGGAATAAGGTTTCCTGATGCCTCCGGGGCCATTCGCTCCAAAAGCCTTCCTATATTAAGGAATAAAAAAACCCACTCTTGCGAATGGGTTTTTAATAAGTAAGATAAATATGTTTTACAAACGTTTATTTAATTTTATTTACGATAGCTGTGAAAGCATCCTGGTGGTTCATTGCTAAATCGGCAAGAACTTTACGGTTCAATTCGATGTTGTTAGCTTTGATTTTACCCATGAATTGAGAATAACTCATTCCGTGAAGACGTGCACCAGCGTTGATACGCATGATCCATAATGCACGGAAGTTTCTCTTTTTCTGCTTTCTTCCACGGTATGCATAAGTCATTGCTTTTTCTACCGCGTTTTTCGCTACTGTCCAAACGTTTTTACGTCTTCCAAAGAAACCTTTGGCTTGTTTTAATACTTTTTTTCTTCTTGCTCTTTTAGCAACTGAATTTACCGATCTTGGCATAATTTACTTGTTTTTTTGTAGCAGGCGTCCCGAATTTAATCAAGGGAACTTAAGGGCCATACTCCAAGGTTATTAAAAATGTTTTTTAAACCTAAAGAATTTTTTTAGTCTTAATGTCGAAAGTCGAAGGTCTGAAGAGTTTAATGTCTTTTGGCTTTTTGACTTTTTACTTTTGACTAATTAGATAATTCTTAATTGTTGTTTGATGCTCTTCTCATCTGTTGGGTGAACCAAAGTTGAGTGAGTTAAAGCTAATTTACGCTTCTTAGATTTTTTAGTCAAAATGTGACTCTTAAAAGCGTGCTTTCTTTTGATTTTTCCAGAACCAGTAACTTTAAAACGTTTCTTAGCACTAGATTTAGTTTTCATTTTAGGCATTTTCTTCCTAGGTATTAGATTTATTCTTACTTACTATCTTTTAGTCTTAAAGTTTGAAAGCCTAAAGTCTAAAGTCATTTGTTCTGACTTTCCCACTTTCGACTTTTGACTTTCGACTTATTTTTTCTTCTTAGGAGCGATGAACATAATCATACGCTTTCCTTCCAGTACCGGCATAGCTTCCACTTTTCCGTACTCTTCCAAATCCTGTGCTAAACGTAGCAATAAGATTTGTCCTTGTTCCTTATAAATGATTGAACGTCCTTTAAAGAAAACGAATGCTTTCAATTTAGAACCTTCTTTCAGGAACTTCTCCGCATTTTTCTTTTTGAATTCATAATCGTGCTCATCAGTCTGAGGTCCGAAACGAATTTCCTTTATCGTAATCTGTGTTGATTTCGCTTTAAGTTCCTTCTCACGCTTCTTCTGCATGTACACGAACTTTTTATAGTCCATGATTTTACATACCGGCGGTTCAGCGTTTGGAGAAATTTCAACCAAATCCAATTCCAATTGATCGGCTAGGCGTAAAGCATCAGCAGTTTTAAAAACTCCCGGCTCAACATTTTCACCTACAAGGCGTACTTCAGGGACACGAATAAGATTATTTATTCTGTGTGCATCTTTTTTTTCTACTCGAGGTTGGTAACCTCTGTTGTTTCTTATTGCTATGACTTTAAATTTTAAGTTAAACTTAGAATTGTTTTAATGTTTTATTGATTTCCTCCTTCACTAAAGAAGCAAATTGGTCAACTGACATCGTTTCGTTCGACTTTCCGGCATCACCATGACGGCGTACGGAAATCGTTCCGTTCTTTTCTTCTTCCTCACCAACAATCAGCATAAACGGAAGTTTCTGTACTTCTGCTTCCCTGATTTTTTTACCAATCGTCTCGTTTCGGTTGTCAATTAGGGCGCGAATTTCGTGAATTTCCAGCAATTCTGAAACTTTTTTGGCATAATTTTCATATTTCTCGCTCAAAGACAGGATAATAGCCTGCTCCGGCATCAGCCAAAGCGGGAAATTTCCACCTGTATGTTCCAGTAAGATAGCGATAAAGCGTTCCATAGAACCAAAAGGCGCACGGTGAATCATCACTGGTCGGTGCAATTCGTTATCAGACCCTTTATAGGATAACTCAAAACGCTCCGGTAAATTGTAATCTACCTGGATTGTTCCTAATTGCCAGCTTCTGCCTAAAGCATCTTTTACCATGAAATCCAGCTTCGGACCATAGAATGCCGCTTCGCCTGCTTCAATAACATAGTTTAAGCCTTTGTCTCTAGCAGCACTAATAATCGCCTGTTCTGCTTTTTCCCAGTTCTCTACCGAACCGATATATTTTTCAGGATTGTTCAAGTCACGAACAGAAACCTGAGCCGTAAAGTTTTCAAAACCTAACGAACCGAATACATATAGTACAAGGTCGATTACATTCTTGAACTCAGCATCCAACTGATCCGGCGTACAGAAAATGTGTGCGTCATCCTGAGTAAATCCTCTAACACGTGTCAAACCATGCAACTCACCCGATTGTTCATAACGGTAAACGGTTCCGAATTCCGCATAACGTTTTGGTAAGTCTTTATAACTCCATGGTCTTGCATTGTAAATCTCACAGTGGTGCGGACAGTTCATAGGTTTTAATAAAAACTCTTCGCCTTCCGCTGGTGTGTGAATAGGCTGGAAGCTGTCGGCTCCATATTTTGCGTAGTGACCGGAAGTCACATATAATTCTTTTTGTCCGATATGCGGCGTTACCACTTGTTCGTAACCTGCTTTCTTTTGTGCTTTTTTCAGGAATTGCTCTAAACGATCACGCAAAGCAGCACCTTTTGGTAACCACAATGGTAATCCTTGACCAACTTTTGGAGAGAAATGGAATAAGTCCAATTCTTTTCCAAGCTTTCTGTGGTCACGACGTTTTGCTTCCTCTAAAAGTTCAAGGTAATCTGTCAGGTCTTTTTGTTTAGGGAAAGATATTCCGTAAACACGAGTCAACTGTTTGTTTTTCTCGTCACCTCTCCAGTACGCACCCGCTACCGATAAAATCTTCATCGCTTTGATGATGCCGGTATTCGGGATGTGTCCGCCACGGCACAAATCGGTGAACGTAGAATGATCGCAGAAAGTAATCGTTCCGTCTTCAAGATTCGTGATCAGTTCTGTTTTGTACTCGTTGTTCTTATATAGTTCCAATGCTTCCGCTTTTGTAGCAGAACGCATTTTGAATTCATGTTTCTCGCGTGCGATTTCCAATACGCGGTCTTCTACCGATTTAAAATCGGCATCAGTAATTTTCTTATCACCGAAATCCACATCATAATAGAATCCGTTGTCAATCGCAGGTCCGATAGTCAGTTTAATGCCCGGATACATTTCTTCCAGGGCCTGTGCCATCACGTGCGAAGTAGAATGCCAGAACGCTTTTTTACCGTCTGTGTCATTCCAGGTATATAATATAAGTGAACCGTCCGTGGTCAATGCGGTGGAGGTTTCAATGGTTGTACCATTAAAAGAAGCCGAAATAACATTTCTGGCCAAACCCTCGCTGATGCTTTTCGCAACATCCATAGGAGTCGTACCTTGTACAAACTCCTTAACCGAACCGTCCGGTAAAGTAATCTTGATCATATTTATAAATTATAAGCTGCAAATATAATCGATTATAAAAACACATACAATATATATATAAGGTATAATTTAAAAGTTTGGAGCGAAAGTTCCGGGCTTTTTTGGGGTCCATGTTCCCGTTTTCCGTTGCAATC
>NZ_CAMLMK010000094.1 GCF_946481155.1 uncultured Flavobacterium sp. | reverse complement strand
GCAATTTCTATTCATGTTTATATTCTTCCTGTTGATGGGTTTGAAAATCACAGGAACTCTTTCCCCGGAAATCATATAATGCATTTTAATCATTGTGCCGCACACAAGTTGGCATGATTTCAATATCGGACTTTTCACCCGCGGAATATTAGGTTTGGATATAAATTTTGTTGCTAAAAAAGAGCTGTTCAGGTTTCCTTTCGGGTCATATTTTCGTTGGATGGGTGGAGCACCTTTAGATAGAGAGAAAAATGAAAACAAAGTTGATGCCATTGCTAAGCTTTTCGAGAAGAATGAAGTGTTTCGATTGGCCATCGCGCCGGAAGGGACCCGTAAAAAAGTAACCGAATGGAAAACCGGTTTCTATTATATCGCGCTAAAAGCAAATATTCCTATAATCCCAATTGCTTTCGATTATTCTAAAAGAGAAGTTAAGATCGGAACACCGTTTTATCCGACAGGAAATAAAGAAGCGGATTTTAAAATTTTAGAAAGACATTTTATTGGTGTGCAGGGCAAAATCCCTGAAAACAGTTTTGTTCCGGAATTATAATATTTATTCAGGAGTATAGTTTTTAAAAGTTCCGTTTTTATAGAAGACGACAATTCGGTCAATCTCCGACTCATTTTTAAGGTTTTCAAAATTTCGCGTATTTGAAAAATTTTCTTCCGGATTTTCAAATACGCGATTTTTTTCGACACCTGGTTCAGCGGAAAATAAATCGTGCTGATTTTCAATTTTAGGATCTTCTGTTTTTATTTCAGAAAATAGAGTAGTAGTTACATTTGATTTTTCAACTGAATCACTTTTTGGAAAATCCCCCTTTCCGTTTAATATCCAATACAAATCCACTTCAGGAAAAACTTCAATTATTTTCAGAATAAAATCAAGACTTGGTTTGTTTCTACCGGAGAGTAGGTGGGACAAACTGGAACGCTGCGCACCAATCTTATCTGCGAAACCAGATGCTGATAAGCCATAATAATCGAAGATAATTTCGAGCCTTTTTACAAATTCTTCTGTGTTTACCATTGTAAATGTTATGTTTGATAAAGCTATATTACAAATGTAAACAATTATAAATTGATATACAATATTACAGTTGTAAATAACTAAAAAAAGGCACAAAACATTAGATTTAAACTTTAATTAACACATCGTAATAAATTGATAATTAGTAATTTAATTATAAATTTAACAAATGTTATTTTTAAGAGAAGCCCGAGCGGTCAATGGTTAAGAATAACCCAATACAAATGTTTACATTATTAAACAAGTTTGCTTTTTTTCTTGTTTACAATTGTAAAAAATAAGATGTTTACTTTTGTAAATAGAAAAAAGCATTATGGATTTCATTACTTTATTTGAAGCGAACAAAGAGCAAAACCTCTTTGGGAAATATATAACCAATACACATATCGAACCGCTGTTTGCTAAACTGAATTCTGATTTTGAGGTTTCAGTTATTGGAAAATCCGTAAAGGAAAAACCTATTTATTCGGTGAAAGTCGGAACCGGAAAGATAAAAATATATATGTGGTCGCAAATGCATGGCAACGAACCGACAACCACAAAAGCGCTTTTTGACTTCTTTAATTTCCTGAATTCTGATTCGGAATTAGCATCCGATTTCAAAAAAGCATTTACTTTATTATGTATACCAATAGCAAATCCAGACGGCGCGGAAGCTTATACCCGTGTAAATGCCAATGAAGTTGACTTAAATCGCGATTCTGTAGATTTATCTCAACCGGAAAGCCGGCTTCTTCGGCAAATGTTTGATGAATTTCAGCCTGACTTCTGCTTTAACCTTCATGATCAGCGTTCTATTTTTGCTGCCGGAAGAACAAATAACCCGGCAACAGTCTCTTTTTTAGCTCCTTCTTATAATGAAGATCGGGAAATTAATATAATCAGACAGAAAGCCATTAATGTTATCGTTGCGATGAATGAGGAATTACAAAAACACATTCCTAATCAGGTAGGTGTTTTTGATGATTCCTTTAATATTAACTGCATAGGTGATATGTTTCAGTCTTTAGGCGTGCCGACCATCTTATTTGAAGCCGGTTACTACCACGGTGACTACGAAAGAGAAGAAACACGCAAGATGATTTTCATTTCGTATTTGTCAGGGTTGTATCACATATCTAAAAACGACGTACTTGTTAATAAAAACGAAATTTATTTCAAGATTCCGCAAAATAATGTTATTTTTTATGACTTTATTTATAAAAATGTCAAAGTAATACTTGATGGTTTTGAAAAAAGTATTACTTTTGCAGCCCATTATAACGAAAACCTTTTAAATGATAAAGTTGTCTTTACGGCAACTATCCGACAAATAGAGGGCTTAGAGGAATATTTTGGACATTATACTTATGATTTTCACGATCAATTATTTGAGAATCAAAAAGATAAATTCCCGAAGATAGACGCAAAAGCAGATTTTATTATAGGAATGCATAATAAAATTGTTAATGGATTGCTAAAAAAATAACAAATTAATTGTTTTATTGATAAATAATTAATTTTTTATTCTTAAATTAGACTTTTTTAAAATAAATAGATAGATAAATATTAATTATGAGTAAGTTTCGTTTGGATGAAGTTGATCATCAGATATTAGATATGTTGATAGACAACACAAGAGTTCCTTTTACTGATATTGCAAAAAAATTGTTGATTTCAGCAGGTACTGTTCACGTTCGTGTGAAAAAAATGGAAGATGCAGGAATTATTCAAGGCTCGTCTTTAACTTTAGACTATGAAAAATTAGGCTATTCTTTTATTGCTTATGTGGGTGTTTTTCTTCATAATACTTCACAAACTAAATTCGTATTAGAGCGAATTAACGAGATTCCGTTTGTAACTGTGGCTCACGTTACTACAGGTAAGTTTAATATTTTCTGTAAAATCAGAGCAAGAGATACTAAACATGCGAAAGAAGTAATTTACATGATCGACGATATTGATGGTGTATACAGAACGGAGACTATGATTTCTCTTGAAGAGAGTATCAATGACAAAAAACGTTTGATGCATACCATTTTTAAAGATATGTAATCTGACAAAAATTATGAGACCCGAAGTTAGCGCTTCGGGTTTTTTGTTTTAAATTTACCAATAAACACAGTACTATTTATGAATTCAACACAACTTTTACCGGATGAGTATGCCGTTCATTACAAACCCTATATCGACGCATTGGGAGGGGAAGTGAATTTACTCGACGAATTGGAAATCAGTATGCACCGAACCGTTCAGTTTGTTCAGGATATTCCAATGGATAAATTTGATTATCGTTACGCGGAAGGAAAATGGACGATTAAAGAAATCATTCAGCATATAATTGACGCTGAACGTATTTTTGCGTACCGGGCATTGCGTTTTTCAAGAAATGATGCAACACCTTTACCTGGATTTGACGAAAATAGATATGCCGAAGTGGTGAATCCGGTAGCTAACAAACGTCATCTGAAAGATCTTTTAACAGAATTTACAGCGGTGCGCCATGCTACTATTTCACTTTTCAAAAGTTTTACTGAGGAAGATTTACTTAAAAAGGGAGTTGCTTCAGAAAATGTTATGTCAGTTCGTGCCGCAGGATTTGTCATTATCGGTCACCAAAACCATCACAAGAAAGTTTTTAGTGAGCGTTATTTATAAAAAAAGGAACTCAATTGAGTTCCTTTTTTTATGCTTGTGTGTGATTTAATCTTCTTCCGAATCATCCTCTTCGTCAATAGGATCTTCGTCTTCATCATCATCATCGTCTCCCGGCTCTTCATCTTTAACATCATCGACATCATCGTCAGCATCATCGTCAATCGCTAATTCTTTTAATGCATCTAATGAATCTTCACTACCGTCGATATCTTCATCATCTTCATCAAAATTCTCAATTCTGTCTGCTAATTTCATACTGACTTTCACTAAGTAGATAGTGTCTTCTGTACGAACCTCTACAGCCTCAATAGTTTCATTCTTAGCGTTTTTGAAACGGACAATATCAGAATCATCATATCCGTCCGGAAACCTCTCAACCAATAAGGTCAAGATTTCATTCGTTAATTTAGCGTAATCTACAATTACTCTTTTCATTCGTTGTGTTTTAATCTTTGTATGTATTCAAATGTAATATCCTAAATCGTATTTTTCAAATAAAAAATAACTTTTTTTTAAAAAAATTACCAACCTAAAACGTAAGCAAAAATAAGCGGTGCCACAATAGTTGCGTCTGATTCCACTATGAATTTTGGGGTTGTAATATCTAACTTGCCCCAGGTAATTTTTTCATTAGGAACTGCTCCTGAATACGATCCGTAACTTGTAGTTGAGTCGGAAATCTGACAGAAATAACTCCAAAACGGAACATCATGCATTTCCATATCCTGATAAAGCATCGGAACAACGCAAATAGGGAAGTCTCCTGCGATACCACCACCAATCTGGAAGAAACCAATTCCTTTTCCTGAACAGTTTTTCGGATACCAGTCGGCCAGCCACATCATGTACTCGATTCCGCTTTTCATTGTAGTCGCTCTAAATTCCTCTTTGATACAGTAAGAAGAGAAAATGTTACCCATGGTGCTGTCTTCCCAACCCGGAACAACAATAGGAAGGTTTTTCTTTGCAGCAGCAACCATCCATGAATCTTTAGGGTCGATTTCGTAATACTGTTCCAATACGCCTGAATTGATCATCTGGTACATGAATTCATGCGGAAAATATCTTTCACCGGCTTTATCCGCTTTGTTCCAGATGTCGAACAAATGTGATTGTAAGCGACGGAAAGCTTCCTCTTCAGGAATGCAAGTGTCTGTTACACGGTTGTAGTGGTTTTCTAATAAATCCCATTCTTCCTGCGGACTTAAATCACGGTAATTCGGTACTCTTTTATAGGAATGATGCGCCACAAGGTTCATGATATCCTCTTCAAGATTTGCTCCTGTACAGGAAATGATCTGAACTTTGTCCTGACGAATCATTTCGGCTAATGATTTTCCAAGCTCGGCAGTACTCATCGCACCGGCAAGCGTAATCATCATTTTTCCGTTATCTAATAAATGCTCTTCATAACCTTTAGCGGCATCTACAAGTGCTGCAGAGTTAAAATGAAGATAGTGTTTCTCAATAAACTGGCTGATAGGTCCTTTGCTCATTTTGTTTGTTTCTATTGTGAAATTATTTTTTCTTGTTGTATCCTAAAATCTCTAAAACTTCTTCGACTCTTTGTTGCTCTGAAAAGACTTCAGTGGCAAAAATCCCGTTTTTATCCTTATCTATCAGGATGTGTTTAGGCTGCGGTAAAATACAGTGGCTCAAACCTCCAAAACCGCCTATTGTTTCCTGATAAGCACCGGTATTAAAGAAACCGATATATAATGGTTTCTCTTTGTTGTATTTAGGTAAATATACAGCATTCATATGCTGTTCGGAGTTGTAGTAATCGTCTCCGTCGCAAGTCAGTCCGCCTAAAAGCACACGTTCATAAGTGTCATTCCAGCGATTGACGGCCAACATTACAAATCGCTTATTGATCGCCCAAGTATCTGGTAATGTGGTGATAAACGAAGAATCAATCATGTTCCAGTTCTCACGGTCATTTTGTTTCTTCTGATATAAAACCTGGTATAATGCGCCTCCGGATTCCCCTACGGTAAAAGAACCGAATTCTGTAAAGATGTGCGGAACAGGCACTTCAGCCTCATCGCAGGCAATTTTAATCTGGTTCAGAATCTCATCTACCATGTATTGGTAATCGTAATCGAATGCCAATGAATTTTTGATGGGGAAACCACCTCCGATATTCAAACTGTCTAATGACGGACATTCTTTTTTCAGTGCAATGTATACTTTCATACATTTCAGCAACTCGTTCCAATAATAAGCTGTGTCACGAATACCGGCGTTGATGAAGAAATGAAGCATTTTCAGTTCCACTTTCTTATTGTCCTGGATTTGTTTACGATAAAACGGCACAATGTCTTTATAACCAATTCCCAAACGTGAGGTATAAAACTCGAATTTAGGCTCTTCCTCAGCTGCGATACGAATACCGATTTTGAATTTACCGTCAATTTGTTCCTGCAATAAATCCAATTCTTCAAAATTGTCAATTACCGGAATAGTATTTTTGTGTCCGTTGTTGATTAAGCGAGCAATGTTTACAACATACTGATCACGCTTAAATCCATTACATACAACGAAAGTGTTTTTATTGATTTTACCTTCTTCCATTAAGCGCTCCACAATATCAATGTCGAATGCAGAAGAGGTTTCAATATGGATGTTGTTTTTTAAGGCCTCGTTTAAGATAAATTCAAAATGAGAACTCTTGGTGCAATAACAATAGTAATACTTTGCCTCGTAATGATGCTTTTCCATTGCATTTCTAAACCACATTTTGGCTTTATTAATGTTCTGGGAAATCTTTGGGAGGTAGGTAAACTTTAAAGGTGTTCCGTATTGTTCTACCAATTTCATAAGATCTATGCCATGAAATTGCAGATTGTCTTTGTTTAATGAAAATTCTTCCTGGGGAAAGTAGAATGTTTGATTGATTAAGTCAAAATATTTAGTATTCATCTGAATAATAAGTTGTTAGATTATAAAATTACTGCTTTTTTCCTAATAACAACTTGTTTTCAAACTCTAATATTTGCGTATATAATCTGCAATTCGTCGTGCAGAGGATTGGTAAATTCAAAAATGTCAAAATTCTGAATACTCTTCACAGAAAACACAATGCGCTGCAATCGTAACAACAACTTACTTTTTCTGCTATTTCGGTTTGAACTGAAGTGAATATTCTGTGGTTTTTTCATTACGGCAAATGTAAAAAATAATACAGGGTATTGAAAAAGAATTTTATTAAAAAAAAGTTAGAATTTATAATCCTCGAAAGCCTTAAAAATCAGCTCATTCGGTACGGCCTGATCGATTTTCACATCGCCAATTCCGTTCAGTAGGGCAAATTGCACTTTTCCGAACTCATTTTTCTTATCGTGAATAAGCAATTCGATGATTTTTTCTATGTCTTTTTGAGTGAATACAACAGCGTCATATATATCGTTGATTACCGTTTTTATTTCCTCATGTTCTTCGATCGAAATTAGTTCTTTTTCTTTCGAAAGATAGCTTTCCAGGATCATTCCGATTGCAATGGCTTCTCCATGAAGCAGCGTTGTTTTTTCTTCGCTTTCCAGAAAATAACTTTCTATAGCGTGTCCTAAAGTATGCCCGAAATTAAGCGCTTTTCTAATGCCGTTTTCTGTAGGATCCTGCGTAACAACATTGTTTTTTATTTCAACTGATTGATGAATTAAAATGTCTAAATCATCTGTATTTAAGTTAGTTAAATTTTTAAATTTATTCCAATATTCTTTGCTTTGGATTAATCCGTGTTTAAGCATTTCGGCCAATCCGGACCGCATTTCGTTTTGCGGTAAAGTCGCTAAAAATACAGTATCAATTAAAACTGCTTTTGGAGTGGTTATTGTTCCGATCTGATTCTTAAGATTTCCTAAATCCACACCGTTTTTTCCTCCAATGGAAGCATCTACCATAGCTAAAAGGGTAGTAGGAACATTGATATATTCTATTCCCCGTTTAAATGTCGATGCTATGAAACCACCTAAATCCGTAACAACACCACCTCCCAGATTGATTACAATACTTTTTCTGTCACCGCCTAATTCAGTTAGTGCCGACCAAATTTCAAAACAAGTTTCAATGTTTTTAAAATGCTCACCGGCCTCAAACTCAACAATCTCGATAGGGACTTCTGTTGCCAGATTGGCAAGGAAATTCGGCAGGCAATACTCACTCGTTTTACTATCTACCAAAATAAATGCTTTGGAATAAACATCCGCCTGAAGTGTTTCACTTAAGTAAGTATAAATAGTATCGTTGAAATAAACTGAATATCCGTTGGCCTTAATTGTATGCATTTTTTAAAGTATTGTTAATGGAAGAGCAAAATAAGGCATTTTTTATCAGATATTCTCAAAGCCTGTGTATATTTGCAAGCCAATTTATAAAAAACACAATGGAAAAAATATTCAACAATACGCAAGTTGCCTTTGCCCTGAAAAACAACAGCGAATTAAACAGAGCACATTTTTTATTTAAAATGATTGGAAACCCAACGCTTGTGAAAATGGGTACTTCGCTAACGAGTTTGGCGCTTAATCTTCATTTGCCGGTAGAAGGAATTATCAGAGCTACTGTTTTTGATCATTTTTGTGGAGGTGTGAGTGAAGAAGATTGCCTGCAGGTTGTTGATAAAATGTACACTAAAAGAGTTTCTTCGGTTTTGGATTATTCAGTTGAAGGAAAAGAAGAAGAAGCGCAGTTTGATGCGGCTCTGGAAATGACTTTAAAAACCATTGAATTTGCGAAAGCGAAGGAAGCTATTCCGTTTGCTGTATTTAAGCCTACAGGTTTAGGTCGTTTTTATTTGTATGAGAAATTAGGAGAAGGAAAAACGCTAACTGCTGAAGAACAAACTGAATGGAATAGAGTAGTAGCACGCTTTGAGAAAGTGTGTCAGACTGCTTATGAAAAAGACGTAATGATTCTGATTGATGGGGAAGAAAGCTGGATGCAGGATGCTGCCGATGATTTGGTAACTGACATGATGCGTAAATACAATAAGGAAAAAGCGCTTATTTTCAATACGTTGCAAATGTACCGTTGGGATCGTTTGGATTATCTTAAAAAACTTCATGCTCAGGCAAAATCGGAAGGTTTCCATATCGGAATGAAGGTTGTTCGTGGTGCTTATATGGAAAAAGAAGCAAAACGTGCAGAAGAAAAAGGGTATAAAGACCCGATTTGTGAGTCAAAACAAGCTACCGATGACAATTACGATGCCTGTATTGATTACATGATGCAAAATCTTGACATGATGGCTATTTTTGCAGGAACCCACAACGAGTTGAGTTCTTACAAGTTAATGGAACTTATGACGCAGAAAGGCATTTCAAAGAATGATAACCGTATTTGGTTTGGACAATTGTATGGCATGAGCGACAATATCAGTTATAATTTAGCTGAAAATGGCTATAACGTGGCAAAATACCTGCCATTTGGTCCAGTTCGTGACGTGATGCCGTATTTAATACGAAGAGCTCAGGAAAACACTTCTGTAGCCGGTCAAACAGGAAGGGAATTGGTGCTTCTTGAAACTGAAAAGAAAAGAAGAAAACTATAATACAAAAACTCCGAATCAATTCGGAGTTTTTTATTTTATATCGTGCAGCAGAGCAACATAATCACTATCGGAAATACTATCAGGTTTATTGCGAGGATTGCATATTTGCTGGTATTAAGCTTTTCCAGTCCAAGATTTATCAGATAAAGAATTACTGTTACTGTAACAAAGTACATTGCAAAGACTATCCAATTCCCTATATCTGCCATCCACCGGAAATCATTAAATCCTTCATCTATAAAGAATAAAAACTGGCAAACTATAAAGCTGTTGACAAGCGCGTACACTAAAGGTCTGTTATTCATATCTTTTTGCGTTTGATAAACTAAAGATAGACAAATTTAATGCATAAAAAAAGCACTGAAAAGAAGTGCCTGAAAAGTAGCTGTCAAAAATTGAGTTAGCTATTTTTATTAAGCACTGCGTAAAATCTTATCCATCTTTTCGCCCTTTGCTAACTCATCCACTAACTTATCTAAATACCTAACCTGCTGCGTCAAATGGTTTTTAATCTCTTCAACGCGATACCCGCAGATTACACCGGTAATAAGAGATGCATTGGGGTTTAGCGAAGCATTCCGGAAGAATGTTTCAAAAGTTACATTTTCTTTTATTAGTTCCTGCAGTTTTTGGTTGTCATAACCTGTTAACCATTCTATAACCTGATGTAATTCTTCTTTTGTCCTGTTTTTCTTCTCTACTTTTGCAAGATATAGCGGATAAACGGATGCGAAGGTCATGTTTGCAATACGCTGATCGTGTGTGTTGGCATCGTTCATATTGTACCTTTTGGTGTTACTTTTTCATGAATAAGTCAAATGTACAAAAAAGGGCAGTTTTCTATAAAACTTAATATTTATAAATGATAGAAATAAAAAAACTCTCAAGACGTCTTGAGAGTTTTTTATGAAGTGGGCGATGATAGCTTGTTCTGAGAATCGGAAGGTTCGAACCCCCGACCGCTCCCGATAGAATCGGGATGCTCTGAACCAGCTGA
>NZ_CAMLMK010000093.1 GCF_946481155.1 uncultured Flavobacterium sp. | reverse complement strand
ACTTACGTATGAGGTTTTTAAATCTGTGGGCGATGAGGGGTTCGAACCCCCGACCACTCCCGATAAAATCGGGATGCTCTTAACCAGTTGAGCTAACAATGTTCTGCAAAACAAAAAACCTCACACTTACGTATGAGGTTTTTAAATCTGTGGGCGATGAGGGGTTCGAACCCCCGACCCCCTCGGTGTAAACGAGGTGCTCTGAACCAGCTGAGCTAATCGCCCGATAAGGTATTTTATTATCAGTATGCGGTGATAAAAGTGGTGGGCGATGAGGGGTTCGAACCCCCGACCCCCTCGGTGTAAACGAGGTGCTCTGAACCAGCTGAGCTAATCGCCCGATAAGGTATTTTATTATCAGTATGCGGTGATAAAAGTGGTGGGCGATGAGGGGTTCGAACCCCCGACCCCCTCGGTGTAAACGAGGTGCTCTGAACCAGCTGAGCTAATCGCCCTTTTATCAACTAATGTCTCCATTAATCAGGGTGCAAATATAGCGGTATTTTTTACTTCTGCAAAATTATTTTACACAATTTCCGCAACAACAAAGGTACTTCCGCCGATATAGATAAAATCGTTTTCATTAGCTATACCTAGCGCATGTTCATAAGCATCTGAAACAGAATTATATACTTTCCCAATTAAACCAAATTCCGCTGCTTTTTGCTGTAAAATTATTGCATCAAGTCCGCGGGGAACATTTGGCTTGCAGAAAAAATAATCGGCATTTTTCGGAAATAAGGGCAAAATGGAGACCAAATCTTTATCATTTACAACCCCAAGAACGAAATGCAACTGTTCGAAATCTTCCTTTTGAATCTGATTCAGTACGATTTTTAATCCGTGGCTGTTGTGGGCTGTATCGCAAACTACCTTCGGTGAGGACTGAATTTGCTGCCAACGACCTAATATGCCGGTATTAACCACTACGTTCTTCAAACCCTCCTCTAAATGCTTCTGCGTGATTGAAAAGTGCTTCTGCAAGAGCTTAATTGTTTGAACCACAGCCTTCTTATTATATAGCTGATAATCCCCTAACAATCCGCTCGCATAATCTTCTTTAATTAAATCCGAAGCAAAGTAAATATCCGACTTACATTCTTCTGCTTTAGCTAAAAACACAGGTTTTGTTTGTTCAGTATATTCACCAATAACTACCGGAATATTCGGCTTGATAATACCTGCCTTTTCATAGGCAATCGCCTCCAGGGAATCTCCCAGAAACTGTGTGTGATCAAATCCGATATTGGTGATTACCGAAACTAAAGGCGTGATTATATTCGTAGAGTCAAGCCTACCTCCCATACCGACCTCAATGACAGCAACATCAACTTGTTCCTTAGCAAAATAATCGAATGCCAAGCCCACAGTCATCTCAAAAAAACTAAGATGATTTTCCTCAAAAAACGATTTATTAGCTGCAATAAAATCTATAACGAATTCTTCCGGGATTTCCTTTCCGTTAATCTTAATACGCTCACGGAAATCCTTCAAATGCGGAGAAGTATACAAACCTACTTTATACCCCGCTTCCTGCAAGACCGACGCTATCATGGACGAAGTCGAGCCTTTTCCGTTCGTCCCGGCCACATGCGCGCACTTAACCTTCCGCTCAGGATTACCAAGATGTTCCGACAGTAACAGCGTGTTAGTCAAATCTTTCTTGTAGGCTGAAGCACCCTGCTGCTGAAACATCGGCAATTGGGCGAACATCCAGTCTAAAGTCTGCTGATAGGTCATTTTAAAATGCGGTTTACTGTTAAAATTAAGGCCTATAAAATAAATAGCCTTTTTTTTAGTTTATTACTGTATAGAAATTTATCTTTATTGCAAAATTGAGATTATTATTTAAAATAAATACAATTCCCGAAACTTTATGACTGGATTTTTTTTACAAGTACAAAACGACACCATCACACAGGCGGCAGGTGCCGTAGTTGAAAATGTGGTAAAAGACAATGAAATTTCCGTATTGGAATTTATCTTAAAAGGAGGATTCTTCCTTATTCCCATCGCCCTTTTGCTGTTCTATACGATTTATATCATCATCGAACGTTTTATCTATATCCAGCGGGCTACCAAGCACGATGTTCATCTATTGAAAGACATTCGTACTCATTTAAATAACGGCAATATTGATCTGGCAATTTCAGCTGCTGAAAGAGACGGTGCCGCTTCGGCAAACGTTATTAAGGAAGGAATCCAAACGATCGGAAGACCAATTGCTGAAATCGAATCCAACATGGAAAAAGTAGCCAACATCGAAATCGGTGAAATGGAACGAAAACTGGGCGTTTTAGGTCTGATTGCAGGTATTGCGCCAACATTAGGCTTCATCGGAACGATTTCCGGGGTAATCAAGATTTTCTACAGCATCTCCGTAACCGAAAATATCAGTATCGGGAACATTTCCGGAGGTTTGTATGAGAAAATGATCAGTAGTGGTGCCGGTCTTATCGTGGGTATCATCGCGTATTCAGGATATCACCTTTACAACAGCATGATCGACAACTACTCGCTGAACATGCAGCGTCACGTATTAGAATTCGTTAACATAATTCAGAGACCAAATGCCGATAAAACGAAATAAACGATTTCATGCAGAAGTCGCCACCAGTTCGTTGAGCGACATTATGTTCTTCCTGCTTTTGTTCTTCCTTATTATTTCGACTTTGGCGAATCCGAATGTAATTAAGATGACTTTGCCCAAAGCGAAAAGCAACGAGAAGACCAACAAGCAGCTGATCAGTCTTTCCGTGACCGAGGAGAAACGTTTCTTCCTGGACAAGCAGGAAGTAGCCTTCGATCAATTGGAAAGCACCTTGCTGGCTAAAATCGGCGACAACAAAGAACAGGCCGTTGTGGTCCGAATTCCCTATAATCTTCAGGTTCAGGATTTGGTTGACGTCTTGCAGATTGGCGTAAAAAACAACCTGAAATTCGTAATTGCCACAAGCGCTTCGAAGTAAATAAGGAGCATCAGGAGCTTTATCCTGTCTTCCGCTATATCTTTTATAAAAAAATCCCATTCTGAACGAGTGGGATTTTTTTATAAAAGGATGCCGCTGCAACCAGGGCTAGGGCATTGACCTTCAAAATTAACCCAACTAATAATTCTCTAAAATGTCATTCGATGCAGTTAAGCAATTACATTTCAAGATTCACCTCTAATCCAAGAGATTAAATTATACGAGGTTATACTTCCTAAAACAAAAAAGAGCCAACTTAAAAGGCTGACTCTTTTTTCTATTCTCTATTTTCTGACAATCTTTTAATTCAGACTAAAGCTGTAGATGATTTTCCCAACCTGTCTTTCCGGCGCATCCTCACTGGCTTGCCATCTGGTATTCATAGCTGCAATTCGCGCCTGATCTAACAGACATTTCGCAGTGTTGGTTGTCCCTTTAACGCCAGGAGTTGCCGCAATAGTCCTTCCGGTTCTGTCCACCGAAACTTCCACAACTACTTTCCCGGATTCGTTACAGGTATAATTTGGATTTGGTTTCGACAATGCTTTTCGGTTTCCTAGGGAATATCCGGTACCACCGCCAGAACCACTTCCCGAGCCTCCGCCCGATCCGCTTCCGCTTCCTGCGCCTGTACCTGTTCCGTTTCCTGTACCATTACCTCCACCTGTTCCGCCACCGGAACCACCGGAACCGTAGTATCCATTGGACGATAAATCACCATTGGATTTTCCTTTGTTTCCTGCTCTGTCATCATCACCGTCACCGCCTTTTTTGGATCCGCCCAAAACACTCGCCAGAGCATCATTGGCATTTTTGGAAACCGTTGGTTTTTTAACTTCCACTGGTTTTGGATCAGGTTTTACGATAGGTTTTACTTTAACAGGGGTTGGATTTTTTGGGATTACAACCGCATTGTCTTCCGGTGTATCACTGGAAATGATATCTTCGTCCGGCGCGGCTTGTGAAGCGACTTGTTTCACTTCGTTTTTCACATTCAGCACCTCGCTCTGATAATCTTTCCCGGCTCCGAAATCGCTGTCACCAAAATTAATGGTCACACCTCCGCCTCCGCCTCCGCCGGCCAACAACATTTCTGTTGCATTTGCAGGGGGCCAGAATCGTATAAAAAATAATAGTACCAACAACACGCCATAAATCAGTGTTGTCACTAATAATGACTTTCTTCTGTCTGCTGCTGTTATTACCGTTTGTTCCATCATAATAGTTACTCTTACTAACAATACAAACGAAAATAGTGTTTATTTGTTATGTTGGAGACTAAATATACAAGAATTATACCAATTGTTTCAATGCAATCTCAAAAGCTCTTGCACTGATGTTTTTCTTATCCGAACTTACAGCATGTGTTTTCTCGATAGCTTTCTTAATAATATCTGAAGTATCACTGAAAATCGCTTCGTCTGTCATCGCAACTTTTTTCTCCATGAAATAAGCAAAAACACGTGCCATTCCGCAGTTAGAAATAAAATCAGGAATCAAACTCACCTTGCTGTCCACTTCTTCCATAATCGGGCCGAAGAAAATTTCTTTATCGGCGAAAGGAACATTGGCACCACACGAAATTACTTCTAATCCTGAAGCAGCCATGCTATCTACCTGTTCTTTTGTTACTAATCTTGAAGCCGCGCACGGAGCAAAAATCTCTGCACCAATCGACCATATTTTAGAATTGATTTCGTCAAACGGAATCATTTTGTCCGATACTAATGTATTTCCATTTTTGTTAAGGAATAAAGTTGTAATTTCCTCGAAAGAGAATCCGTTTTCGTTAATCACGCCACCGTCTCTGTCGATGATACCTACCACTTTAGCGCCCATTTCAGCTAAATAAAAAGCCGCCGCAGAACCAACGTTTCCGAAGCCCTGAACAATTGCTCTTTTACCTTCAACCTTTCCTCCGTAAATATCGTAGAAATGACGAACTGCCTGAGCTACACCATAACCGGTAATCATATCGGCTACCGTATACTTTTTAGTCACATCCGGAGAGAATGTCGTATTTTCAATCACTTTCACCACACCTTGTCGCAATTGCCCGATACGGTTGATTTTATCAGCTTCAGTCGGTTTGAAATGCCCATTAAAAACACCTTCCTGCGGGTGCCAGACACCACAAGCTTCCGTCATCGGGATTACTTCGTGAATTTCATCTACGTTTAAATCACCACCAGTACCGTAATAGCTTTTCAATAGCGGGGAAACCGCTTTATACCAACGCTGTAAAACCTCTTTTTTTCTTGGATCGTTCGGGTCAAAATTAATTCCGGATTTCGCTCCGCCAATCGCAGGACCAGAAACCGAAAATTTCACTTCCATGGTTTTTGCCAATGAAAGCACTTCGTTCATATCCAAACCTTTACGCATACGTGTTCCTCCACCCGCAGCACCACCGCGAAGGGAATTGATTACCGTCCATCCCTCTGCATCCGTTTCTGCATCTTTCCAATGGAACACTACTTCAGGTTCTTTATTTTCAAATTTCTTTAATAAATCTTTCATATCTGACATGTTTATTCTTTATGGTTCGCAACATTTTCTTTGTTGCAATTTCATCCGTAAAATGTAATTTTTGATATGCAAATCTAGGGTGTTTCAAACAATGTAAAAAAGAAAATTTATTTTTTTTTGTCATTTAGATACCGATTGGTATCTTTGCATATGAGATCGTCGGAAATAACAAAAGCAAAAGTGCTCAACGAAGCAACTGCCCTTTTTAATACAAAAGGGTATAAATCTACGTCATTGAGCGATATCACTGAGGCTACAGGCTTAACTAAAGGTGCCATTTACAGACATTTTGAGAGTAAAGAGAGCCTCGAAATTGAAGCTTTCCAAAAAATGATGCAGGCAATTTTCATGACTTTAAATGAGAAAATCAAGGCTGAAAACAACACTCGGGACAAGCTGTTTTGTGTGCTCAATTTGTTCCAGAGTTACGTTACAAATCCATTTATTATTGGCGGTTGCCCATTACTGAATGTCGCGGTAGAAGTTGATGATACTAACTTAGAATTGAAGCAAAAAGCACAACAGGCTCTAGCTGTTTTCCGTAACTCTGTGGAGAAAATAATCATCAATGGAAAAACACACAAACAAGTCAGAAATTTAGTTAACGAAAAATTGGTCGCAACTATACTGATTTCAACACTTGAAGGCGGCGTGATGATGAGCAAACTGCAAAATTCAAATTCTGATATCGAGATTGTAGTGAACCACTTAAAAAACTGGATTGTTTCCGACATATTACTGTAAAAAAATTTATATAAATTGATACCGATCGGTATCTTTAAAAGAAAATAATTATGAATTCTAAAAAAATAATGCAAAAATTTATAGGGTTTTATTTCAATTTACTGTCTTTTACACATCCGAAAAAACTAAAAAAAGACGGCTTTCTGCTTTTTTGCAATCCATTTGCCCGAAAAGTAAAACCACATCAATTGGAATTTTTGCAAAAAGGAATAGCAGATAGCCTTAATTTGGAAGGTTATAAAATCCAAACGTACAGATGGGGCGGCGGAAGTAAAAAAATACTTTTGGTACATGGTTGGGCCAGCCATTCGTTCCGCTGGAAAAATTATATTGAGCATTTGGTCAAAAATGATTTTACGGTATATGCGCTGGATGCGCCGGCTCATGGTTTATCTTCGGGCAAGACCATTCATGTTGTTTTGTATGCTAAAGTTATCGACGCTTTTTTACGGCTAAATCAGGATATTACGTCAATTGTAAGTCATTCCATCGGCGGATTCGCAACAACTTATTTCTTAGACCATTATAAAGAACATCCTATTGAAAAAGCAGTTATTATGGGCGCTCCCGGTGAGGCTTCCGATTTTTTTGATTTTTATAAACAAACATTAGGATTAACGACGAAATCCGTCAACCTGATCATTGATGAATTTCAGGAACAATTAGGAAAATTACCCAGCTACTTTTCGAGTGCCAAATTTGCGGAAAGCATTGCTGTTCCCGCTTTAATCATACACGATAAAAATGATTTGGCTACCAGCTTTAATCATTCCGTACGATTAAATAAGCATTGGAAAAACAGCCAATTGCTCCTTACGGAAGGATTGGGTCACGATTTAAAAAGTAAGGAATTAGTAAAAAAAGTTACCGATTTTGTCATGAACTAAATTCATAAACTTCGCCGGAACTATGATCATGCATTGCCCCCGTCACGCTTGCCAGTACATTTATCTCTCCGTGAAGTCTCAAAACGCCGAGCAGAGCAAAGATTAAAGCTTCTTTAAATTCGATGGTTTTTGCATCCGGGATTTCGATTTTCATTTCCGGAAGATGAGTTTGCATGCGTTCGATCAGAAAATCATTATACGCTCCACCACCGGTTACCAGAAGGCTTCCTGATTTTTTCGGCAATGACAGGGCAATCTGAATCGCAATATGTTCGGTGAAAGTCCGTAGTTTGTCTTCAATCGAAATCGAATAGTTTTCAATCATCGGAAGCAGTACAGTTTTTACGAATTCAAAACCAAGTGATTTCGGATAGGGTTTTCTATAGAAATCGAGCGCATTTAATTCGGACAGCAATTCTTCTGAAATTTTTCCGCTTCTGGCGATGTTTCCTTTATCGTCGTATTTCAGTCCGAGTTTATCCGCATAAAAATTCAGTACCGTATTTACGGCGGAAATATCAAACGCAATTCTGGTTCCGTTTTCTTCAAAAGAAACATTAGAGAATCCGCCCAAATTCAAACAATAGCTATAATCAGAAAACAAAATCCGGTCGCCAATCGGTACTAACGGAGCGCCTTGTCCGCCCAGTTGCACATCTTGTACCCGAAAATCGCAAACTACTTTCTGGTGTATCAATTCGGCTATTTTTGGCAGGTTTCCAATTTGAAGCGTGAATCCGTTTTGGGGCTGATGCAAGATGGTATGACCGTGCGAACATACTGCGTCGAGGTTTTCAATCTTATTTTTTTGGATAAAATCTGAGATGATTTCGGCTAATGTTTTAGTGTAATCTTCGTTGAGTTTTCGCAACTCTTCTTCCGAAAAATCTACTGCTTTTTTTAATCGGCTTACCCATGCATTGGAATAGCTAACGGTTTCACTTTCAGAAATCTGAAACGCCCACTTCCCGTTTTCTGAAGAAAAATGAATGTGAGCCAAATCCACTCCGTCCAGCGAAGTGCCCGACATTACTCCCACTACGTTATAGGTCTTATTTTGCATCCGTCAAAATTAGACAATCCTATTGAAAATATGATATTTATGGTCTATATTTGGAAACTTTTTTAAAGGACATAAAAACAAAACACTGAAAATAAAATGAATTTTAATTTAAACGAAGAACAGTTGATGATTCAGCAGGCGGCGAGAGATTTTGCTCAAACTGAATTGTTGCCGGGTGTAATTGAAAGAGACGAACATTCGAAATTTCCAACGGAGCAAGTGAAGAAAATGGCGGAACTTGGCTTCTTAGGCATGATGGTGGATCCAAAATACGGTGGTGCCGGATTGGACAGCGTTTCCTATGTAGTGGCAATGGAAGAAATTGCAAAAATTGATGCTTCTGCAGCGGTAGTAATGTCAGTTAACAACTCTTTGGTTTGTGCTGGTTTAGAAAAATTCTGCAACGAAGAACAAAAAATGAAATATTTAATGCCGCTTGCTAAAGGGGATGTTATCGGAGCATTCTGTTTGTCTGAGCCGGAAGCTGGTTCGGATGCAACTTCGCAAAAAACTACAGCAATCGACAAAGGCGATTATTACTTATTAAACGGTACTAAAAACTGGATTACCAACGGAGGAACAGCTTCTACTTATATTGTAATTGCACAGACTGACGTTGAAAAAGGTCACAAAGGTATCAATGCTTTCATCGTTGAAAAAGGATGGGAAGGTTTCTCTATCGGACCGAAAGAAAAGAAAATGGGCATTCGTGGTTCTGACACACATTCGTTAATGTTCTCGGATGTGAAAGTTCCTAAAGAAAACAGAATCGGTGCAGACGGCTTCGGATTTAACTTCGCTATGGCGGTGTTAAACGGAGGTCGTATCGGTATTGCTTCTCAGGCATTGGGTATCGCATCAGGTGCTTATGAATTGGCACTGAAATATTCACAGGAACGTATTGCATTCAAAAAACCGATTATCCAACATCAGGCTATCGCTTTCAAATTAGCTGATATGGCCACGCAGATTACGGCAGCGAGAATGTTATGTTATAAAGCGGCTTGTGAAAAAGATGCGGGAGAGGATATTTCACTTTCCGGTGCTATGGCAAAATTATATGCTTCTGAAGTGGCAATGAACACGACAGTTGAAGCAGTTCAGATTCACGGAGGAAATGGTTATGTAAGTGAGTACCATGTAGAGCGTATGATGCGTGATGCAAAAATTACCCAGATTTACGAAGGAACTTCTGAAATCCAAAGAATAGTGATCTCAAGAGGGATAGCAAAATAATTATTGTTTTATGCAAAATAAAAAAGGCTGGGTTTCACCAGCCTTTTTCTTTTAATTAGTTAATAGAATTTAATTTTTGGAAATTACTTTTTTCGTAGTTACGCCTTTTTCAGTGATCACTTTCACAAAGAACATTTGTCCTTCACCGTGATTGAACGTAATATCTACTTTCACTTCTTTATTAAAGTAAGCGTCGGTATCGTCGTAAGCCATCAAGAACATTCCTTTCGCATCAAAGAATTCAATTCGTGCTTTAGTGCGCTCATTGAAGTCATATCTAATAATGATATATTCTTTGAAAGGAACTGGATATGCAGTGAAGTTAGCAGAATTAGAAGTACCACTAGCTACTCCAGATGGATCAGCAGGTGTTCCTCCTAATGGACATCCGGAATTGTTAAGATCATCCAATTGTGTTGCCAATTGTCCAGGTGCATTTCCTCCGGCTAAGAACGCTGCGTTAACAGCATCTATAACAGCTTGAGGATTGTCTAAATAAGGCGCTGGATAATCAACTTCATCACTACAAGCATTTAGTAAAGCGGCTACCCCTTGACGGGCTAGGTTATAAATACCTCCACCTCTTGCATTCAGTGCTTGCAATAAAGTTAAATTAGCAAGATTAGACGGTGCATTTACAAATACACTACCAAATGTCATTGAAGGGGTGTAAGATGAACACCATCTGTCGGTATGGTTTTTCCAGTAACCTAATGTACAACCTTCGTTACAAGCCAATACTGTAATGACTTGAGTTATTGCAGCGGAAACATTACCACAGGCATCAGTAGCTGTCCACGATTGTGTATGAGTTACTGTACCATCCGGATTAATTACTACTACTATACCTAAATCATTAATAATTGGATTTTCATCACAATTATCAGTAGCATGCGGTGTACCAAAGACAGGTGTTACACCACAGTCTATTGTCTGATCCGCAGGATCTACATCAAATACCGGTGCAATAGTATCATCAACAGTAATGGTTTGGCTTACGCTTGCTGCGTTACCGCAGGCATCGGTGAAGCTCCATGTTCTGGTGATGGTCTCAGGACAGGTATTGCCATCGGAAACATCTACTCCTAATACACTTCCGGCGTCGTCGCAATTATCGGTGTAGCCTAACAATCCAGGTGCAGGGACATCGTCTC
>NZ_CAMLMK010000092.1 GCF_946481155.1 uncultured Flavobacterium sp. | reverse complement strand
AACCAAAAACAATGAAAAAACTGATTTTAACTTTCGCGTTAGTTTTAGTAGCGCAATTAGGGATGGCTCAAGCTAATGAGGCTTTCAAAAAAGACGTATTGAAAATGATTGAACTTACAGGTTCAGCAGGACAGATGAAAATGGCCAAAGAACAGATATTAAAAGCGATTCCAAAGGAAAAGCACGCCGCTTTCCTCGTGGAATTTGACGCTACCTTACCGGCTCTTTATGATAAGATGGCCGTAGTATACATGCAGGAATATACGCATGACGATGTAAAAGCTATTTTGAAATTTTACGAAACGCCAATCGGAAAGAAAATAACAGATAAAGCAGGTGCCATTGCAGGAAAAAATATGGAAGCAAGCCAGGAATGGGCAATGGGCTTACAGGGAATGATGATGAAATACATGCAGTAATTTCTAAAAAAAAAATAAAAAATCCCAAGCTTCTTAGCGTTTGGGATTTTTATTGGAATTAATACACATTAAAAAATGCCATCATTACGATGGCATTTTTTGTAAAAGTGTTTTAGAATTAGTTTTTAATAACCTTAACGGTTTGCGAGTTATTATTTTCATCGGTTATTCTAATCAGATACATACCGCTTCTGTAAGCTGATAAATCCAATGTAGATGTTCCGGCAAAAATCGTTTTGCTCAATATTTGTTTCCCGGTGATGTCAAAGATTTCTGCTTTAGCATCAACCGTCATCTGGATATTAAAAATACCAGTTGAAGGATTAGGGAAAACCGTTAATGAATTTGCACTGTTCCAGGTATCTGTTCCCAATACGGCAACATTGAAACATGCACTTCTCACATTACAACTGTTCTCAATTACATCAACGGCATAATCGCCAATGGCTGTAACGGTATAGGATTGCGAAGTAGCACCGACAATAGCAGTGTAAACTCCGCCACCATCACAGGTATACCATTGGTAACTTGCTCCTGCTTCGGCTACTGTCAACACATTATTCGAATTGGTAATGGTTGTGTCTACAGTGTCAATAGTCAGATTCAGTGTTTCCGTATGACATCCAGATACAAAAGTATACGTGCCTGAAGAAGTATACGTCGTACCGTTTACCGCCCAGGTATAACTATTACAAGCGGCAATCGTTGTTGAATTGGACGTACTGGTTACAATAGTAAGATTCAATGTCTCTGTATGACATCCTGTTACTGATGTATATACACCGGAAGAGGTATAAGTAGCACCATTGACTGACCAGGTATAACTATCACAAGCTGAAAGAGTGGTACTATTGGAAGTACTGGTTACAATTGTCAGGTTCAATGTTTCTGTATGACATCCTGTTACGGAAGTATATGTTCCTGAAGAAGTGTAAGTAGTGCCATTTACTGCCCAGGTATAACTATCACAAGCTGAGAGCGTCGTGCTGTTGGAAGTGCTGGTCACAATCGTCAGGTTCAAAGTTTCCGTATGACATCCCGATACCGATGTATACACTCCGGAAGTGGTATAAGTAGTGCCGTTTACTGCCCAGGTATAACTGTCACATGCCGAAAGCGTTGTTGAGTTGGAACTGCTGGTCACAATAGTCAGGTTCAGCGTTTCCGTATGACAACCGGTCACTGAAGTATATGTTCCTGAAGAAGTATAAGTAGTGCCATTCACTCCCCATGTAAAACTGTCGCAAGCTGAAGTTGTTGTACTATTGCTTGTTGAGGCAGTTATGGTAACATTGATAGCGACTCTTGGTCCTTCACATCCGCCTACTGTTTGCGAAGCATAATAAGTAGTAGCAACTAAGGCATCTGTTGATAGTAAAGCGGTTCCTCCCACGGGTACATTATACCAATTAATAGTTCCAACTCCCGTTGCTGTTAAATTAGCTACAGTCGGATTTGCTCCGGAACAGAAATTCTGGTCAGAAGCTGTAGGGGCACTAGGAGGATTGTTTATCGTAAAGGTAAACACATCACTTGCACAACCAAACGTACCTGCGTTATAGTCCGTTACAACTATAGTGTGAGTTCCTGCAGCAAGTGTTCCAATAGTAGGACTAAAATTGCCGCCATCAATACTATAATAAGGTGTATTTGGAACATTGGTATAACTTGGTGTAATGGTTGTCGCTCCACATGGACTGTCAAGCGTAACACCAGTTAATACAGCTTTAATGGGAATGACTACTACGATGTCTGTTGATGTTGTGGCATTACCACAGCGGTCCAATACACTAATTCTGTAAGTGCCGCTTGCGAATACAGTAAATGTGCTGGTGGTCGAGTAACCGCTAAAAGTAGAACATCCCGCACCGTTACACATGGCGTAAGTATATGGCCCTCCATTTCCGCCACCTCCGAAACCGGCAATAACAGCGGAGCCTGCACAATCAATAGCAACACTTGTTGTTATGGTTGGTGTTGCAGCTAAATTTCCAAGAGGGATATTAGCAGAATCGGTAACGCTGCCGCAGGCATCTGTTACTCTAACGATATAGGTTCCTACAGCCAGATTATTGAAAACATTGTTGCTTTGAGGTCCGGCAATCACTAAACTTGTGGTTTGGTCAACTAACGAATAAGTTATCGGCAGAGAGCCTCCGGTAGAGGATGCTGTTATTACTCCATTAGTGCTTCCTGTACAAGTATTTGTTGCAACTCCGGAAGCAGTAGGTGCAGCTACGCCTGATGCTACTGTAGCAGTTGCAGTACCGGTCGTACCACAGCGATCTGTTATCCTAACTGTATAAGTTGCTGCAGCAACATTATTAAATACTGGACTAGCTTGTGGTCCTACCACCAAAACTACATTAGCGGCATCATAAAGTGCATAAGTAAATGCTCCGCCTGCCATGGTCGCTCCGGTTCCCGGGGTCACAGTAATTCGTCCTGTTGATGAGGCTGCACATGATGCAATTGTTGCCGTAGTCGCCGTAGGAGTTACAGCAGCAGGGAATAATAAGGCAACAGCGGTGGTAGTAGAATTTCCGCAAGCGTCAGTAGATCTTACAAAATAACCTGTTGCGCTTGCCGGAACAAGATTAAAAGTTGTAGCAGTTTGAGGACCGGCCACCACTGCCGTACTTACTGCGTCGATTAAAGTATACGTATAAGGAGCTAATCCGCCAGTTGCTGCAGTAGTTACCTTAATTACACCGGTATTGCTCGATGCGCAAGATGCCGTTGTTGCTGAAATTGTAGCATTTGTCATTGCTGCAGGGGCGTTGATTGTAACTGTCGTTGTCGATGTATTTCCGCAAATATCGGTTACTCTGACAGTGTGTGTCGGTGTTCCCGCTAACGGAGCAATAGTTGAGAAAATGTTGCTCGACTGAGGACCGGCAATCAACGTAGTGTTCGTACTGTCATAAATAGCAAAGGTATATGGACCACCTCCACTACCTGTTGGAATTGGACCTCCAGTAGTGTAATTTTGGGGACTTGTTACTATTATCTGCCCATAATAACCTGCACCATTACATGCAACTATTGATCCTCCCGCAGCAGGTGTGAAGGCACCCGCAGCCGTAATCGTCGTTGTCGTGGTTCCGGTGACTCCACACTGATCTGTAATTTGAACAGTATAAGCACCCGCAGGCAAGCCGGTGAAAATAGGCGAAGCTTGATCCGGACGTACTACCGGTGATGGTGCAATCAAGGCAAACAGATAAGTTCCCCCTCCCTGATTAGCTGTTGTTGCAGTCGCGGTAATGGTTCCGGTATTGGAAGCACAGCTCGAAGTGTTTGTTACTGATAACGTAGGTGCAGTAGCAGCTACAACTGCTAACGGCGCCCCGATTGTTACCTGAGTTCCGCATGCGTCAGTTATTTGCACGGTGTAACTTCCCACTGGTAAATTGTTGAAAATTCTACTGCTTTGAGGAGCAACAACAAGTGTGGAAGGTGCTATTAATTCGTACGAATATGGTGCACTTCCCGTTGTTGGTACTGCCACAGTGATTTGTCCTGTCGATCCGGCAGCACAGGAAGCTATTGTTGTAGAACCGGCTGGAAATGCTAACGCAGTAGGTCCAGCGACTGTTACGACTCCCGTAACAGGAACCCCGCAGCCGTCAGTCATTCTTATGGTGTAACTTCCCTGGTTCAAACCTGTAAAAATACTGTTTGATGTATTGGCAATATTACTGCCTTGTGGGGCTCTTATCGCCGCGCCGGGACTGATTAATTCAAATGTGAATGGCCCAATACTGGTTGCGGCAGGGGCTACGGTTACAGAGCCATTGGCCGTTGCTCCACAAGAATTAACAATGGTAGTTGTAAAGCTCGGTGCGGTAGCGGCGCCGACGTTTACAGTTGCATTTACCTGAGTACCACAGGCATCGGTCATTCGAATGGTATAAGCACCAGGTGGTAAAGCCGTGAAGGCATTACTGTTTTGTGCCGGCCTTAAAGCCGGTGAAGGTGCAATCAGTTCAAATGTATAAGGGCTTCCACCCCCAGCCGTACTAATTTGCGCTTCTATTGTACCAGTAGCACCATTCGGACATGAAGGCGTCACAAAAGCCGTTCCGAAAGTTGGCGCTGCTGCAGTTGCAACGGTTACATTGCTCGTGCCAATATTTCCACAGTTATCTCTTACCGCAACTGTATAAGGGCCAGGGAGTAGATTTTCAAAAACGGAACTGTTTTGGAATGGCCGGCTTATTGTTGAAGGAGCAATCAACGCAAACTGAAATGTTCCCGGAGCACCATTACCTGATAAACCAGTAGCCGCCGTAGACGTAACTGTTATTGTGCCGGTTGCAGTGCCTGCGCAGGAAGCGCTGGTAACCGAATTTGCTACAGGAGCGGTACTTTGGGTAACCGTAAAAGTAGCTCTTCGTATTTTACCACAGGCATCAGTTGCTTCAAGGGTATAAACACCCGGCAAAAGATTTGTGAATGTACCATAATAAGTAGAAGTAATAGGATCCCTCTGTAATGTGGGTTGTGGGCCAGCCAAAACCGGAGAACTGTTTACCAATGCCATCGTGTAAGGTGGCGCAGTACCATTGGCAAATAAAGTAGCCGTTCCCGTTGGTGTGTTACCGCAGGATGATTGAATATTTTGTATGCCTAAGCCGATATTCGAATTAGTTGCAACCTGACTGATAGTAACAGTGTTTGTTGCACTTCTACCGCAGGCATCCGTAACTTTAATCGTATAGCCTCCCGGCTGAAGTCCCGTAAAAGTATTAGAAGCCTGGGAAGTTCGAATCATTGCTGAAGGAGAAACTAACTCGTAGGTATATGGAGGAGTCCCTCCCGTTACCCCTGGTGTAGTCGCTCCAGTCGTAGTGATGGTTATCGAACCGTTATTGCTGTCGCTACAAGAAGGCAGCAGCAATATCCCTGCCGTATTGACCGTTGGTGGTGTGACATTATACACCAGCTGTTTTCGGATGTCTGCCTTACAGCCATTTCCATCAGTTACGGTTAATGTTGCATAGTACGTTCCCGTGGTTGCATAAGTGTGCGTTGGGCTTGCTGCTGTAGATGTCGAGCCGTCGCCAAAATTCCAAAGATAGGAGGCAATTCCATTAACAGATGTTGCAGTATTTGTAAATGAAAATGTTCCGGCACAGCCTGAGGAATTGGTTATAGTGAAATCGGGCCTGTTGTCGAAAATTCCTGGAGTGGAATTTAAACTGGCGCTTTCAGGATTACCGGTAAATTGTACGCTGAACAACAGTGGTACCGAATTTGAAAACTGGTCAATCATTAAGGCATACCAATTTCCGGAAACAACATCAATCCCGGGATTGAATTGCGTTGCGGTATAATTAGGTGTCGCCATTCCTGTTCCTCCCGGTATTCCAAAAACGGTGGAAGTACCTGCAAAATTACAGCTGATTGAAGTTTTGTTGTCGCAATTCGTTGTTCCCGGCGCACCAGGCAAAGCGTACAGCGACCAATCGAAATCCGACGCTGAGGGCAGGCCATCAGGGGTAAAAGGCCGAATGACAAAATTCAATTTTCCATTCGCCTTTGCCTGAAAGGCAATCCAAATACTGTTGTGCTCAATACCTCCGCAGGCCAGTTGTTCTAACTTGGTACCTACACCACTAGGGTTAAAAGGCTGAGTGTTTCCGCAAACTATAACTGCACTGGAGCAATCTGCCTGCGCCCATCCTGAGGATGAATAGAAGAAAAAAACTAAAAAAGCCAAGACAGCTTTTTTGAAAAAAGTAGTTAAATCTCTCATAGAATAAATAGTTGGTTTCTCTTACTCTTTTTAGGATTTTCAGGTTTCTCCTTTAATCGTTGTCCTAACAAATATCAGAAAATAAATGTTAAAAAAATAATTTTTAAAGTTAATTCTATACTATTTTTCGTATAAAATTGAAAATTTTAAGAAACTGCTATTTTTTATGAGAGTTTTATAAGGGGCTGACTGCTATTTGGTTAGTCGCGCCAGATAATCAAAATGCTCGCCTTCGAGGATCAGTTCGCACTGCAAACCGTTGGCGTGAGCGGCATTCTGTAAAGTGTTAAAGTCAATGTACATCCAATCGAAGGGTTCTTCACTTTCCCCTTTATAAGAAATGTTGAAAATTACCTCGCCATAATAGGCATTGTCGGACGGGATCCACTTTCCGCCATCTTCATCCTCGTCAAACATATAAATGATATCCGAACTGTCTAAAAGAATCTGCCCGTTGTCCGTGATCAATGATTTCAGTTTTTGAAGAAATGCAGCAATTTTTTTAAGCTTTCCACACATTCCGGCACCATTCATCATTAGTAAAATGGTGTCGTATTTTTCGTTTTCCAAATCCATTACATTCTGAATCCGCGTATTTTTTATGCCCCGTAATTTACAAGCCTCAATAGCGTTGGCGGAAATATCAATCGCAGTAACTTCCAGATTGCGCTCATTTTGAAGATATAGCGCATGACTTCCTGCACCGCAGCCCACATCAAGTACTTTTCCTTTTGCTAAATCCAAGGCCTTGCGTTCCATCTTTGGCATTTCGGAATAGCCGCGAAACAAATAGGCAACGCTCATTTCATCAGCTTCCGAAATCGACGTTTCCGTAATTAAATCTTCAGGGGAATTGTTGGTTTGGTAATCTAATATGGCTTTTCCAAAAAGGTCTTTCATCTTTGTTTATTTGTTAATGTGGTTATTTGTTTGTTTGAATTGAGTAATTTTGCGGAATAAATTATCAAATAAACGTATTGACGAATCCACAAATTAACATATTACAAAAGTTAGCCAAAGATAAGCATATCGAAAACAAAAAGTATTTTGATAAGCTTAAAAAGAAACAGCCTAAGAATCTGGATTACATCATGCAGGATCTGCACGATGCCGAATTCAGACGAACGGACTGTTTGAAGTGCGCCAACTGTTGCAAGACGACGGGCCCGCTTTTTACTGCAGCAGATATTGAACGCATTTCGAAACATTTTAAGCAGAAACCACAACAATTCATCGATCAGTATCTTCGCATTGATGAAGACAATGATTATGTATTGAAAAGTGTTCCCTGCACATTCCTTGATGCCGAAAATTATTGCATGATTTACGATGTACGGCCAAAAGCCTGTCGCGAATTCCCACACACCGACAGAAAGAAATTCCAGCAAATCTCAGATCTTACCCTGAAGAATGTTGCCATTTGTCCCGCGGCTTATAACATTGTGGAGGAAATGAAAAAGAAAATGCCTTTGTAAAAATTAATGTAGTTCGAAATAAAAATATAAGTTATGGCAAAATTTCAACCTATACGTCCAATGTTATGGACTAATGAGCTTAAAGAAACAATTGCTTTTTATCAGAATGTTTTAGGCTTTACCTGCGGGGAGTGCAATGAAGATTGGGGCTGGGCCGCCTTACACAAAGACGAAGCAGAAATCATGCTGGCCATGCCTAACGAACAAACGCCGTTTGATAAGCCGCTGTTTACAGGTTCGTTTTACATTAACGTGGATAATGTTGAGGAAATTTGGGCCGACTTAAAAGACAAATGCAAAATTTGCTACGAAATGGAAGACTTTGAATGGGGCATGCGCGAGTTCGGCGTTTATGATAACAATGGTTATTTATTGCAATTCGGACAGGAAATAAAATCATAAAAAAGAGCTCAGACCGAGCTCTTTTTTATTCCCCATAGATAAGGTATTGTTTTCGCATCTTTTTAAAGTTGGCCAGTCCGACTGCCCAGCTTTTTCGGATTTCAGTTTCTGATGTTCCTGCTTCAATCTGCTGCTGCAGTTTTTTGGTTCCGGCCAGTTTGGTAAAGAAATCATTAAAGAACTTCGATTTTTCACTTGTGGTCTGATAAGCTTTTATCAGCCATTTTAATTCCAATTGTGTGACTTTATTGATTTTCGACAAATCTTCTCCATAGCAGATTTTTCCATTATGCATCGGATCTTTAGCGCCCAAATTCGGTTGGGGCACAAAACTGAAATCGCTTTTCGGCAAAAAAGGCGAGCCATAAATCTGAAATTGTTTTTCTGTCCCGCGTCCTACACTCACATTCGTTCCTTCAAAGAAACACAAGCTCGCATATAAATTGATCGCCTGATCATTCGGTAAATTTGGAGAAGGTTTTACTGGTAAGCTATAGTTGGAATCACGAGTATACTTCAGGCAAGGAATGACAGTCAATTGGCACTGCGCTCCGTTTTTAAGCCATTTTTCACCATTAATCATTTTCGCATATTCGCCAATAGTCATGCCATGTAGCACAGGAATGGTGTGCATCCCCACGAAACTACTGTGCTCTTTTTCGAGAATCGGTCCGTCGACAATACTGCCGTTCGGGTTTGGACGGTCTAAAACAACTAGCGGAATATTATTTTCCGCACAAGCTTCCATAACATAATGCAACGAGGATATATAAGTGTAAAATCGGGCACCCACATCCTGCAGGTCAAAAACCATGATGTCAATTCCGGCCAGCTGTTCTGCTTTTGGCTTTTTGTTATTACCATAAAGGGACACAATAGGCAATCCGGTTTTAGTATCTTTTCCGTCTTTGATTAATTCTCCAGCATCAGCTGTTCCCCTGAAACCGTGTTCAGGTGCATAAATTTTCTGTAAGCCAACTTGTTTTAGTAATAAAAAATCCACCAGGTGGATGCTTTCCGATAAAATTCCAGTCTGATTCGTCACAATCCCCACTTTCTTATCTTTTAAAAGCGGTAAATAAGCATCAAAATTTTGCGCACCCGTTTTGAAAAAAGATTTTTTGTCAATTTGCACGTGGGCCTGTTTCTTTTCTGCTTCGGAGGGCTTCACGGTGTTTTGAGAATTTCCGCAGGAGACAATCGATAAAAACAAGAATAAAACTGTATTTTTGAGGACCGAATTTGAAATCATAATTTTGAAATTAGAATATTTTATAGCTAAAAGACTCATTACTACTAAAAACTATAAAAGTAGTATTTCTGCGCCAATTATAAAAATTGCCATCGCGGCGATTGCTATCGGAATGGTCATGATGATCGTTTCCGTGGCAACCGGCATTGGTCTGCAGCAAAAAATACGCCAAAAGGTTTCTGCTTTTAACGGCCATGTGATTATTTCGAATTATGATGACAACCAATCGGAAGTGAGCGTCGAACCCATTTCCACAAACCAAACCTTCTATCCGGAGTTTAAAGGAGTTGAAGGGATCAGCCATATCCAGGCCGTAGCGACCAAAGCTGGTATCATCAGAACCGAAAAAGCCTTTGAAGGAATTGTGTTTAAAGGAGTAGGGAAGGACTTTCAATGGGAGAATCTTCAGGAATACATCATCAGTGGCAGAATCCCGAATTTAAAAGCAAACCTCAATCCGGAAATTATTATCTCGCAATTCCTTGCTAACCGACTCCAGTTAAAAGTCGGCGATAAGTTCAATACTTTTTTCATGAAGGAAGAAGGGAAGCTGCCCAATCTCCGCAATTTCAAAATCGTGGGGATTTACAATTCCGGGTTTCAGGAATTCGATGCTACCTATATAATAGGAGATATCCGCCACATCCAGCGAATGAACAAATGGCAAAAAGACCAGGTGGGGGCTTTTGAAGTTTTCATCGACGACTTTTCGCAAATCACTGAAAAAGGGGGAGAGATTTATGCCGAAGTTCCGCCTACTTATAATAGTGTAACCATCCAGGAAAAGTATTTCAATATTTTTGAATGGCTGAAGTTGTTTGATTTCAATATTTTGGTCATCCTTATTATTATGATAGTGGTGGCTACTATTAATATGGTCGTGGCCTTGCTGGTTTTGATTTTAGAGCGCACGCAAATGATCGGAATCCTGAAAGCCATTGGCGCCAACAACTGGACCGTCCGAAAAATATTCCTGTACAATGCTGGGTATTTAATCCTTCGCGGATTATTCTGGGGCAACCTTATCGGAATTGGTGTTTTGTTCCTTCAGAAATATTTCGGCATTGTAAAGCTCAACCCTGAAAATTATTACGTTACCGAGGCGCCGGTTGCTATTAATCTACCTTATATAGCAGCGCTCAATTTGGGTACGGTCTTGATTTGCCTTGTGGTTTTGCTTATTCCTTCCTATATTATTACAAAAATTTCTCCGGTTAAGGCGTTAAGGTTCGATTAGGAGCGAAAGTTCCGGGCTTTTTTGGGGTCCATGTTCCCGTTTTCCGTTGCAATC
>NZ_CAMLMK010000091.1 GCF_946481155.1 uncultured Flavobacterium sp. | reverse complement strand
TATCCTTACTATGAGGCCTATGCACAGATCCTTTTTGCAAACGGTAAAAATGAAGAGGCTTACTTTTATGAAGATATAGCATTGAAAGACCTTGACATTGAAGAAACGTCCCAATCGTCAATTGAGTTTTATACGACTCTTCTGGAATCAGTTGGTCATGAAGACAAAGCGTATACGATTCTTTTAAGGATGGCCACATTAGGAAAATCGAGCTTAGGAATGGATTTATTGCTGAAGAAATTGTGCGTTAAAAAAATGGGCAGTGAAGAAAATGCAGTCTGCTTTTTAGATTCGATCCAGAAAAACTCGGCAAAGGCATATGTATTGGAAACCGAAAAGAAAATGATTTCAAATCTGGACGCACCTGATTTCACCTTATTGGATACTGAAGGAAGACCTGTCACACTTTCCAGCTTGAGAGGAAAAGTTGTTGTGATTGATTTCTGGGCAACCTGGTGTGCTCCTTGTATTTCTTCAATGCCTGCAATGAAAAAAGTATGTGGCTTACATCCTGAAGTTGTATTTCTCTTTGTGGCGACGGGTGAAAAAGGAACAGATGAACAATCGGAAGCACGGGTAAAAACATTCAGTAAGAAACGCGAATTGCCAGGTATTATTTTGGTAGATAAACCTACCGATCAGAAAACATTTACTGTAGCAGATGCTTATAAAGTAGAAGAGCTACCGACTAAAATTGTAATCGACAGACAGGGTGAAATCAGGTTTTTGGTTAAGGGATTCTCAACTGATTCAGAAGCTATAAATGAATTGGAAGCGATGATTGCTATTGCCAAAGAACAATAAATTCCTTTAATTTGAGTAATGTTAAGCCTGAATAAGCCAGTGTACAAATCAATTGAACTATTATGATCTTTAGAAAACTTACGATTCTTATATTATTACTGGTTAGCTGTTGCAGGTTTTTGTATGGCCAGGTTCCCAATGCAAAGGACAAAACATACATAAGCATTGAAGTTGCGTTTGCCCCAGTTAGTCAACTTAATGAGACGTTTAAGGGGGACACGGTTGATGTGCAAATTTCAAATGGTTTCTTTAAAGTCCGACCGACAACTTTTTTCAATGAATCATCCACTGAACTTTACAGCCAGATGCATCTTAAAGAAAGCGGGGCTGGAGATATCGAGAAAATCGTTTTGAAAAAGGATGGTACCGGGCTTTATATACTACCCAATCAGGAGGTAAGGGTGGATATCCTTCAAAAAAAAACAGATAAGCTCATCAAAAGACACATCATTCGAAGGCCCATACTCATTCCGGAAATAACGTTTTATCATCAGAAAGGAAATATTCCCATTCCTTTTAAAAATTCATCTTCTGAACATCACGATGAGCTTAGTATATCACCCGGGGATCAACTGAGAATTCATCTTTCCGAAAGAGAAGATTATTTTAAAGGCCTCGAAACAGAAATCACTTTAAGGAATCTAACAACTAAAAAAATGCTGTTTGAAACTGGTAAAAAAGACTTGACAGGATTAAAGTTAGAAGCGAATACCGAATATGAACTAAGGTATAATTATGTTTTTCAAAAGGAAAGTGTACGCACCATCTACATACACGTAAAACCTCACTGGTATCAGTCTGGTGTAATGTATATTTTCCTCCTGTTTTTAATTGTCGGTATCGGCTTCTGGATGATTGCTAAATTTTTCAGGAAGAAACTAAGAAGATCTGAAAAGGAACAACAAAAACTGGAAGCAGCAGCTATAAAATTACAAACATTGCTAAACCCTCACTTTACGTTTAATGCTCTCAGCTCGATTCAAGGTCTTATGAATACTGATAGGGTCGAAAAAGCCAACCATTACCTGGAAGAGTTCAGCTTATTGTTGCGGAAAACACTTGCGAAAAACAAGGATGTATTTAATGATCTTGATCAAGAACTGGAGATGATGCGTATGTACATTAGTTTAGAAGCTTTGCGTTTTAATTTCTCCTGGAAAATTGAAGTCTCTTCTGAAATAGACCCTTCAGAAGTAGAAATACCGACCATGCTGCTGCAACCAATTATAGAAAATGCAATCCGGCACGGACTTTCAGGATTAGGTGAGAAAGGACAAATACTTGTAGTCTGCAAACAAGAAAAGGATAATTTGATAATCATGGTAAAAGACAATGGTACCTGGAAGGATAAAAGTCATTCGTCGGGTTACGGACTTTCATTGACAACTGAACGGATCAATACGATAAATAAAATAAAAAAAGATCAGAACATTATTCTCGAGTTTAACCGACATTCAGGAACAGAAGTCATTTTCACTTTTCATAACTGGCTAAAATGATACGTGCAATAATAGTTGATGACGAGCCAATCAATGTAAGCAATTTGAAAGCATTGCTTGCGCAATATTGCACAGAGATTGAAGTTGTAGCCACGGCTCTAAACGCCGGAGAAGCAAGAAAAATCATTCACGAATATAAACCAGACGTGGTGTTTCTTGATATTGAGATGCCCAACGAAAATGGTTTTGATCTTTTGAAATCGCTTGAAAATCCTCAATTTGATGTTGTCTTTGTAACAGCTTATGATGTTTACGGTATTATGGCTATCAAATTTTCCGCACTGGATTATTTACTAAAACCGATCAACATTTCGGAGCTCAAAATCACAGTCGAAAGAATACAACAATCTGTTAGCAACAAAAATCAAAACGCAAGGTTAAACAATCTTCTCGAGTCAATAGAGAGAAAATCTCCTGATGAAAATCAGAAAATAGCTTTGCCTACTCTGAAGGAAACTTACTTGGTAGCGGTCAAAGACATTGTAAGATGCGAATCATCTAATAACTACACTACATTTTTCCTGACTGACGGGAACGAATATGTTATTTCAAAACCGCTTTATGAGTATGATGAATTACTGAAACCGTATGGGTTTATACGTTGTCATCAATCGCACTTGATTAACAAAGTTCATGTTTTGAGTATTCTTAATGAAGATTTCGGTTATCTGATAATGAAACATCATGCCCGCAAAATTCCGATTTCAAAACAAAGAAGTAGCTTAGTTAAGGCTTTATTAAAAAAATAAAGTTGCGTCTCTACAGTTTTCGGTTCGACTTCTGAACTGAATTGCGTACAAAAGCAGAGTGAGAAACAGAGTGAAAGTGACGATTGATCACCAGCTTTTTCATCATTTTGTTTCCGCTTCTTCTCTTTACTCCAAAATACTATTTTTCTTCTCTACTACTATCTTCTTGCTTTGTTGCGTTTAACAAAAACCCTTGATATCCCTGTGATTTCAAGGTTTTTTTGTTTTTAACTCCCACAAAGATCCATTTCATCAAATCGATTTCATTTTTGCTGAAAACCCGGAAAGCAATTTTCAACTTTTAAGATGTTTAAATCACCGATTTTTATTTAGCACTTCTTACTATTGATTTTTCGAATTCGTAAAAATTAACATCATAAATTAATTTGTTGATTTTCTGCGAACTATGACAAAATAAATTTGAATTTGTCAGTTTTTTTATATAATTTTAGTTACGCTTAATACCCGCCTCAATCACAAAAATGATGATTTTAATTTCTTACAAAAAGTAACTGCCAGGAATACTTTGACAATTATTAAGAAATAATTTTTGAAAAATGGGAAACGGAATTAAAATAGTACTCACGGTATGGCTTGCCATTTTATTTGCTGCAATATTCTTTCTGTTTTGGCATAATGAATATAAATACAGTTTGCCAACACCCATCCCTCTAGACTATCATAAGGTTAACATAGGAGAACACATCAATCTTAAAGGCAAGCTTTCCGAAACAAAAAATAAACCTCTTTTCATTCATTTTTTCAACCCAAATTGCCCTTGCTCCCGCTTTAATGTCCCTCAAATTGAATCCTTGGTAAAAAAATATGGTGATAAAATTTCATTCGCCATTGTAGTACTCAGCAAAGACAGGAGCTATACCGAGGAAGATATTCAGGATAAATTTGATCTGACACTTCCTGTTTTATTTGATCAGTCTATCGCAACTTCCTGTGGCGTTTTTTCAACTCCGCAAGCCGTAATTCTTGACAAAAACCATAATCTCTACTATCGCGGCAATTACAATAAAAACCGTTACTGCACCGATACCGAAAGCAATTTTGCACAAATAGCTTTAGATTCATTACTAAATAACAGTCAGCGTCCGGCATTCGATTCCCTGGCTTTAAAAGCATATGGCTGTTCCTTACCAAACTGTGAGAAATAATATGGAAGAAAGATTGGAAAATATAGAACAGTCCGCGCATATTCAGGAATTTCTGTCTGCAATAAAAAGGAAATCGGATAATTTAATTAATTATTTTCTTTTCAGCTTCTTTGTTGCCGGCCTGCTGCTTGCCTTTTATTATGACACCTGGGAAATTGCAATTGGGGTTGGAGGCCTGTCAATTATCGCTTATTACTCTGCAAAATTTGCTTTGCCTAAATCAAACTTTTATCAATATGTCCTCAGTACGGTGTTGGGAATCTTCATGGCCCAATATATTTACCAAATGCACGGTATGTTCGAAATGCACTTTACCGCATTCGTTGGAAGCGCGATTCTTATTACCTATCAAAACTGGAAGCTGCAAATACCTCTTACATTAGTTGTAGCCATTCATCACGGGTTGTTTGGCTATTTGCAGTACATCGGTTTTGAAGAAATTTATTTCACTCAGCTGGATTATATGTCGTTGCAGACATTCATTATTCACATAATACTCGCAACTGCTATTTTCGGTCTTTGCGGATTGTGGGCCTATCAATTTAAAAAATACAGTGAAGTACATATCGACCTGACATTCAAGAAGAAGGAAATTGAAAATCAGGAATTAAAAACAGTAAATTACGAGCTCGACCGTTTTGTTTACAGCACGTCGCATGATTTGCGCGCACCACTGAATTCAATGCTTGGGCTTATTGAAATTGCGCAGGATGATACTACAGACGAATTAATGCTCGAACACCTTCGCATGTTAAAAGGCAATGCCAGAAAACTTGACAGCTTTATCTGTGATATTCTCGATTATTCCCGCAACTCGCGTATGGAGGTCACCACAGAGCCTATTAACTTTAATGAACTTCTCAACGATGTAACACAAAACTTAAAATTTATGGGAGACACTAACAGAGCCGTTGATTTTAAAGTTGACATCACTGGTAATACGTCCGTTCGCTCTGACAAAAACCGTCTCGTTACCATCCTGAACAATCTTATTTCAAATGCGATTCGCTACCAAAATTCCAAAATCCCGAACCCTTTTGTCAACATTAAAATAAACGCCTCCAACAGCGAAACAAACATTGTCATCAGCGACAACGGCATCGGTATCCATAAAGAATTGCATCCAAAAATATTTGACATGTTTTACCGCGTATCCAATGAATCTGTTGGCTCGGGACTTGGGCTGTACATCGTAAAAGAAGCAATCAATAAACTCAATGGGAATATAGAAGTTCAATCTGAAATTGGCGAAGGGACTACCTTCTCAATCAAAATCCCGAATAAATAAATTTTACTTATGGAACAGACAACTACAAAACCATCTTTCAAAAAAATGCTTGTTATTGATGATAGTGCAACAGACCGCTACATTGCCAAACGAATGGCTGAAAAAACCAATTTTGCTGAAGAAATTGTTTTAAAAGAATCCGCAATCGAGGCCCTTGAATACCTTCTTTCACTAGAAGATGCCCCTGGCTTACTACCGCAGTTCATCTTCCTTGACATCAATATGCCTGAAATGAATGGCTATGAATTCCTTGACGAGTATTCAAAACTCCCGGACACTATCCGAAGAAACTGCATCATCATGATGATTACTACTTCCATACACCCTGACGATCTCAAACGGGCAGAAAGCAATCCTTTAGTAATCCGTTTTCTTAACAAACCGCTCGATAAAGAAAAACTTGAAATTATTAAACAGGAGTTTCCTTTGCAGAAGCAATGGGTGTGAAGGCAGTCGGCGCTTTACCTTTTTCTATTCCAATCGTACTTTTTGGAAATAAAAAAATCCTAACTTTTTACGTTAGGATTTTTTGTTTCATTTGATTTATGGGCACGGATTTTTTAATATACTTTGTGGGCACGGATTGCAAATCCGCGCTATCGGGTTTTTTGTTTGATATGCTTTGTGGGTGCGGATTGTAAATCTGCGCTATCGGGTTAGGATTTTTTTGATATGCTTTGTGGGCACGGATTGCAAATCCGCGATATCGGGTTTTTAGTAAAATATTTTTTTAACTAAAACCAATATTAATCCAATGACGCAAGCAATTACTAAAATTAGAAGACGATAAAATCTCGAATTTTGATAAACATTATAATAGCTGTTATTCGGTAGTTTCTTTGAATTAATTAATTCTTTAATTGAAAAAAAAACAACTACCATTATTAAAAGTATCCAAAAAAAATCCATAACTATAATTTTAATTTATCAAATCCATTGTCCACTTCATTAATAAGGATGTCATTCCATATTTCACCTGTCTGACCAAAATCATTCCCTGGGCGATTTAACTTTCTTGAAAGAAGTTCTGATCCAATTAATCTAAAGGTTTTTCCAAAATTGAAATTACCATCGGCAAATCCTTCCGCGAAATTATTGATCACCTGCCCACCAGCACCTATTGTAGACAAAGTACCTCCTACCGTAGCAAGAAAAGCAGCTGCAGGTGCACCAAAACCAGTTAGACTTAAACCTCCAGCAAAAGCTGTTATTTTGTCACCAGTATTTTGAAATGCCTCAGGTCCCCATTCTCCCATAGCATCTGCAACACCTTTGTTTTCGGAAATTAATGTCCCTCCACTCATTGTATGACTTTCATCATCAACATCTTTCCTCTCTCCTCCATTAGCACGGTAATGCCCATCTATTCCCAGTTCTACATAGTCACTGTAATCCGAATTATGAGCAGTACCTTGATCAAAAACTTTCTCAACATTAGTATAACCTTTTGCTTCTGCTTGAGCTTTGGTTTTTATCTCTTCATCATAAGTAATATGTTTTTTACCGTCTTGCGTTTCCCATTGTATCCAATCTTCATTCTCTCTCGCCTGCCTTCCGTCCGGGTCAATTAAATTGATTGGATTCTGCATAGTATAATTGTACGGATTCCATTTAGGATACTTTTGCGCTAAAGGATCCACACTCATCCAAATACTGGTCCTAGGATCATAATAACGCGCCCCGAAATAGTACAATCCAGTTTCATCATCCAACTCTTTGCCACTAAACTTATACGGCGATGCATAATCCTCCGTATAGCTATGCTGCTCATACATCGTTTCCCCAAACGGTAAATTTAAGAAAAATTGATATGGCATCCCGTTTGCATCTGTTAAATAAGTACTTGTCCCTAAATGATCCGGGTGGTAAAAATATAAGCCCACCGGCTCAGCAGCGCGTTGTACTTCACCCTCGCTTTTAGCTGTTGCTTCCGCAGTTTCTTCAGCTTCTTTATCCGTTTCCGGTTTGTAATCCGCAAATCTGGCTGTGCCTTTTTTCGCCTTTTCTAAAATTAACTGCAGGTCATTGATCTGAGCTTGCTTTATTGCTTCAAAATCTGTTGGCGCTTTACCGTCCTTACTCATTTTAGGCAATAAGGCTTCTTCGAAAATGGTCACTTCCTGCTCGCCCATTTTACTCGCAACTCTTTGTGTCCCGGCATAATAATGCTTGCTATATTGCTGTTGCGCGTCGATTACTAAATAAGCACTTGGGTAAGTTGCATACGATCCAAAAATAGTAGTACTGTTAACCAACTGACCATTTTCATATACCTGCTCTACTGCAGAACTTCCTTTAAGTACGCGCTCTCCGGCCGCATCATAAATATAATGCTGCATTTGCTCGTTCTCAGCGATAACTCGTAGACGGTTACTTTCATCCCAAAACAAGTTTCTGACATCACCATTTGGAGCCATTCTACTTATTAAATTCCCGTTTAAATCGTAATCAAAATACTCAGTGTCTCCCGTATCATGATTAGAGATTTCTTTCACTCTATGTGTACCACTATGATACTCATAATGGTTGTCGTAGGTATTGTCAGGATTTTGCAAATACCCTTGTGTGGTATGCGATTGAGTCTTTTTTACGATCCCGTGAGTATCATTATATAACATTGTAAGCTCATAGGCTGATTGGTTATTGACTCCTTTTCCGCCGATATATCCGGTAAAGTTACCTAAGGCAGTGTCCAAACGATTCAATTTATCATAAGTAAACACATGGTTATACGTCCCTCCCAAGAAATTAGTAGTATTATATGTTGAATTATTCACTAAAGAAGTTACGTTTCCTACTTTATCATAGCCGTATGTATTATTGAACATACTATCACCTGCCGATGTCTTAACATTGAGATTATCCAATCTTCGCAGCGAAGGGGTGTACTGATAAAATGATTCTGTGTTGTTACCGTATTTTAAATACGTACGTTGTTCATAAAGATCATAATCAATCTGGCTGATATAATCGTAAGTATCATCCATGAAAATACCCGACATTTTAACGAGATTCCCTCCCAAATCGTAAGCATACTCCACGTTTTCTCCGTCAGGATAAATAATCTTCTGGATTCTATTCCAGCTGTCGTATTCAAACCCGGTGGTGAATGTTCGCGTAGGGATGTTCGGACCAACAACAACACGCTTATTGTTAATTAGCTCACCCATATTACCATACAGGAACTCCTGTACACCCGTGGCATCTTCCTGATAGATCAATCTTCCGGTTTCATTACCGCTTCCAGGGGCCCCGAATTTGTACAATACATTACTGACGTTTTCATTTCCGTTCATTTCCGGATAAATAATCTCTTCCAGACGGTTAAACTGATACTTATAAACTATGAAAGGATCTGGTAGATTACTAGCTGCCAGATTCGCCGTTTTCAGTTTAGTCATGTTTCCTGCCTGGTCATAATCAAAAACAGTTGTGCCATTATCCGGATGAGATACGATCGTCTTTTTACCGCGCATGTCGTATGTATAACTGGTTTGCAGGCCTCCAGCATCAGTATAACTCAATAATTCACCAATGGCATTATAAGAGAATCTGGTCAGGATATCCCCATTAGGACCACTATTTTTTGTCGATGTTATTTTACCATCGATATCTTTAAAAGTCTCTGTGGTGATTTGCACTGCGCCGGTCTGGTCCACAACGGATTTTTCCGTGATTGCCATATTCCCCAGAACATCATTATTCAGGCCATAGGTCATGGTAGCAACATTGTATTCCGGAGAAGGGCTGATAGTCTTAACCGTACGATCCATTGCATCAAATTCGATAGCGGTAAAATAGTCCGTCACAGGAACAACCTGATTCAACACAAAGTTTGTTGCACATCCTTTTGTCTCGCTCTTTGGATGATGTTGCTGGTATACCCTTCCAAATTCGTCATAAGTCGCCATTCCTGATACCGACATCGCTTCCACGTAATTCGGACTACTAGGGGTGCCTGAATTTAACTGGATATCTTTTTTAATTTGAATTGGTCTTGCCAAACCATCCATGAACGTATAAGTTTCAATTGGATTTGTTGGATGTTCCGGATCAAAATGCTTAGTAATAGCAAGCGGTTTAAAGTTCTGGCTTGAAATACAGCTTTGGTAGCCATAAGTAGCAACGTGTGAGAAAGTAGGCATGTACTCAAACTTGATGGTGTAATCAGTACTTAAGCCCATATCTTCTTTTGGTGCCAAGACGCTTATTAGCCTTCCAAAAGTATCATATTTATACGAAATAGTGTTCCAACTTAAATCTGTTGTTGTTAATACAACATCAAAATTTGTATCGTAGGAAGCTGAAGAATGATACCCGAAAGCGTCATTGATGTCTGTAACAAATTTATGAACATCCGAATCGTATTGGTATTCATAAAACATCGCCTGACCTAAATTATTTTGCGGATAGACAATCTTTTGCAGGTTACCATATTGATCGTAATCCAGGGTCGTTTGCGCAAAAGCAGTTGCTGTTAAGAATGTCTTAATAGCCGAAATTGCACCGGTATTGGCATTAGCTACCACCGTTTCACGATGACGTTTAGGCGTCGAAGACGAGCCTTCAAAAACCTGAATCGATTTAGGAACGGACAAAATATTATTATTCAGTGAGTGATACGCAATATCCGAATGATAATTGTCTGCAGCAGTTTGAATATCACCGTTGTCACTATATTTAATTACCCTGCCATATTCATCGTAGTTCATTACGACTTCAGTTACGATTTGATTGCTGGTGAAATTATTAAGTGTTGTAGTTGTTTTTTTCAGCAAAACACCGGCCTGTCTTCTTTCTTCAGTACCACCGACATCGTAATTAAACAACAAACTGGAGTTTATGTCCAACGTACCGTTATTATTCACTTTCTTAAGTTCATAAGTATTTTCAGTTAAGGAATAATCCGTATTTCCTGTACCGGCTTTGTAAACTTTTGTGGATTTTAACAATCCTTCAAGGAAATAACTTCCATTATGATAAGTATTTTCCGTGGTTCGATAGAGTTCCGGATCGGCTCCGCCAACACCATTCTTAAGTTCTTTGATTTTAACTGTTTCGAAGCCATAAAAACTTCTTTCACGTCTGTCGTATTTACCGTTTACATATTCGAATTGTTTTTTATATGCATCTACGCCATCGTATGCGATATCGTGGCCATCTTCAACCACAACTTCGCTCATTGTCCATTTTGCTGTAGGGTTTTCGAAGTCCACTTTCTGAACTTTGTAGTCAATGGTGAACTTTCCTCCTAATGGATTCGTTACTGATTGTAATAAATCAATTTTACCAAGGTTAGAGTA
>NZ_CAMLMK010000090.1 GCF_946481155.1 uncultured Flavobacterium sp. | reverse complement strand
AATTTTTTCTTAACTTAGGCAAAAGCTGGATTTTTAAAGGCAAAGGAGAATTAAATCAATTTCTTACAAAGAAAAAGTTAAAAAATAAATTTCAACAGGACGCAACCTTTGCGAAAACTTCACATCTTTTTAACAGTTTTACTTTAGTATCCATAACAAAACTTAAGACTATGAAAAAACTTTACATTTTATCAGTTCTATTGCTGATAAGCCTGATCGCGTATCCTCAGGCTAGCGGGGTTGGAGTAGGAACTACCGACCCACAGCAAAAGTTGCATCTGGGTTCTTCTACGGGAACAATCAGGGTTGATGGATTAAATTCACCTAACAGTCCCTATAACGCTGGGGGCTTTGACAAAACCTTTCCATTGTATGTGAACGACAATGGCGATTTGACCCTGGCACTTTCCACCTTTATGAACAGTGATGGTACAGATGCTATTACTTCGTCTACTCCTTTAGTAGCAACAACATTAAGCATGGCAGCCGGAAGTGCTCCTGCAGGTTCGCGCGAACTTGTTATCTTACCGTATACGATAACAGTAAACAGGACTGCAATTCTGGAGGTGAAATACAGCATCAGTTTCGAGGTTTTAAAAAATTCCACTACGAAAGTTAAAGACCTGAAACCAAGAAACATTACAACTTTCTATACGCTTGACACGCCTACATTATTGCCTACCACGCAACGATATGGCCAAGCTGCCAAATGTTATTACAACAATAATGACCTGGCCGGAACACCTGTAAATGCAGCTCAGGGATTATTGTATAACTGCAGCACTACTTATGTGACCTTAACACCGGGAACCCACACTTTGCGTTTTTACGGCACATTGGCTACAGGAACCACTTCCATTGATACCTACATCAATTTTGCTATTGGAAATGATTCCATTTTTATGAGACTTTACTAAAAAATACCACAAATACCACACCATGAAAAAGACATACTATATACTAATGTTGCTTTCCGCCCCATTGTTTGCTCAGGTGGGCATCGGGACAGCAAACCCCCAAAAAGACCTGCACATTGCAGGCTCGACCTCAACGATACGAATCGAAAGGCTTAATTCGGTGAACAGCGCCCCATTAAACGATGGCGTAAAATTAGCACCGGTATATGTGGATAAAGACGGAGAATTAACCCTCTACCCGCCAAATTACCTTTCCGGAGGCGGAGTACCGGGCAGTGTGGTTCCTATCAATTTCCTTATTAATGTAGGCAATTTCATTCCTGACGGCCCTTCACCATATAACGGAACTGTTTTGACAAACGGCACGGGCACAACAACCGCATCAATGCAGTTAATATCCGTACCGTTCACGTCCCCTCAAAGTGCGTTGATTGAAGTAAAATACGGAATCACTATAGTGGTTTCGGATGTTGATATGCTTATTTCGCCCATGGGTTCGCCATTGGATGATCGTTCTACCCGAACTTTTGAAGTCTATTTTTGTATTGACCTCAACAATGACGGTCTTGACGCCACGGAGCTTTCCAAAATATATGGAAGTAAAGGTCAGGCAATTGCCTCTGAAATACAGGGAATCATGGGATATCCTTATATGAATGCCCATGGCTATGCCAATATTCCGGCCGGCAATCATTCGCTAAAATTCTTTGCAAAAACTACAGACGGAACCAACAAAATGACCAGCGTAGGTTTTGGAGGCGATTTGGATTATTTAAAAATCAGATTATACAATTAAGCTATGAAAAAGATATTCTACACCTTATATATACTTCCAGCCGCACTTGTTGCGCAAGTTGGGGTTAATACCACTACTCCTCAGGAAGAAGTTCACGTAGCCGGAAGCACTTCAACCATCCGAGTTGAAGGCCTTAATGCGGTTAATAATCCTCTTAACTTAGGAGCAGGAAGTTCCACAAGAGTTTTTGCCGATGCCGAAGGCGATTTAGTACTTGGTGCTCTTGAAAACAACATTGAAGTTTTGTTTAATCCGTTCAATTATTTGGCTGACCCTCAGGACACGGGAGGATCGGATGCGAATGTAGTCAACCAGACCGGTGTGGGTTCAGGATATACAGTCGCCGGATGGCCGCGTTTATTGGGTCCGGGTCTATCTACTTTCACTTTAACGAGAAATGCTATTGTTGAAATCAATTACTCCGTATCATGGCAAGTTGAAAAATCCGGTATCCCGGTAGATGACCAGCATGCCAGAGTTGTACAAACACTATTATATTTAAGACAAGGCGGTCCCGCGGGCCCAATTGTCACTACCGATTTGGATGGTGTTCCCTTAACCATTGGGTACGCTTTGGGACTTAACGGCCAGTTTTTCACTTCCGGATCTACCACAGCGGCTAACAAGAACATGTTTAACACCGGCACCGATTATGTAAAACTACCGCCAGGCACTTACTGCCCGATGTTTGCAGCCCAACTCGCCGTTGGAAACACAGGAGGCACAGGAGCCGTTAAAATGTTTCTGGGAGGGCAGCAGGACGAGGTTCAGATTATAGCCCACTACTACAATTAAAAAACACCAAAAAGGAGCAACTGAGTTGCTCCTTTTTATTTTAAGAAAAACGGTATTATAACAATCCGTGCTCAAAATTAAAAAAAATAACACAACCCACTGAAAACTAAAATATTAACATCGGAATGTTAGATAATAATTGGATTTTTTTGCTACTATATCAAAACTTTTTCTTCAAATTTGCACTAAAGCATTAGGACTCAGTAATTTATAAAATTTTGATTTTTAAGCTATCTCAGAAAAGTTAACATACATTTCGGAAGCCTTTTCTGCTAAAAAGCAAATATTTAATCAATTATAAACGATTTTATTATTTTATTCACATTATTTTAACTAACTATTTGATAAAAACTAAAAATTAATGAATCACTTTGCAGTTGTAAAAAACAAGGATCCATAAAAATTAATCATAATCCCCAAAGAGCATGAGAAAACTTTACCTACTATCAGCATTGCTCCTTTGTAATTTCCTCCTCGCTCAGAGCGGTGTAGGAATTGGAACAACCGACCCGCAACAAAAGCTTCACTTACATAAAAGTGTTGGCACAGTTCGCGTAGAAAGTCTTGATAAAGACAACAGCGAATACAACGGCGGAAACAGCGATCTTACAGCTACCTATCCCTTATACGTAGACAGCAACGGCGTACTTTCTTTAAGCCTGGAAACACTTTCCAACAGCAACGGACTTGACGCTATCGACAATGCAACCATTCCAACATCGACGATAAAACTGACTTCTGCTGATGCCGACGGCAAAGTAGAAGCCATCTTCTTTACGTATGACATTACCGTAGCACGACCAAGCATTTTAGAAATTAAATACAGCGTAAGTTTTGAAGTATACCAAACCGACACACCGCTGACAATGATACGCGACACCGGGGCACGCAGAGTATCTACTTATTATACTTTGGACAATCTCACAAGAAAATACGGCCAGGCTTCCAAATGCTACATGAATAACAATATCAATAATCCGGCACCATTCAACGCGTCAGAAAAAATGGGCGCCGTTGGTACAATGTACAATTCAAGCTCAACCTACATTCAGCTTCCGACTGGCGCACACACCATTAAGTTCAAAGCTGAAGTATCCTCCAACCTACCATCAATGAATACTTTAGTCAGAATGGCGGTTTCTACCGATTCCGTTTTCATGAGACTGTATTAAAAAAATTATAGCTATGAAACAACTATTACTTTTAGCACTCTTTCCTACTATGATTTTGGCACAGGTAGGAATTGGAACCTCAACTCCGCTCTCCGATCTTCATATCGCAGGAAACACTTCCACTATCAGGATAGAGAGCCTAAGCGCAGCCAACACTCCCGAATACAACGATGGGATTAAACCGGCCCGAAATTTTGTAACGGCATACGGCGATGTCACCATTGACCCGTCAACCAATAATGGCGTAGGACCGAACGGAACCATCTCTCCGATAAAATTTCTTTTATCCGAGCTGAACTTCATTCCCAACGGAGCTACTAACCGGGGCACCATTACAAACAACGGCACAGGAGTTACCAATACAACGTCGCTGATTACTACTGTCCCTTTTACTTCACCACGAAATTCATTGATTGAAGTGAAATACAGTATCTCTGCTTTACTATCCAGTACCGATTTAAATACTGCTATAACGCAATTCAATGATGTATCGGCAAGAACCTTCAAAATATATTTCTGCGTCGATATTGATAACAACGGATTAAGTGCGGCAGAACTATCGAGAAAATTTGGCTTGAATGGACAATGTTATTCTTCCGGGGATCAGGGGATTTTAGGTTACTCGTTCACAAACGGGCACGGTTACACCACAATTCCTCCGGGAACTCATTCGCTTCATTTCTTTGCAGAAGTAATCGATGGGCTAAACAAATTCACCAGCATAGGTTTTGGCGGTGTTGAAGATTTTTTACGAATAAGAGTTTACAATTAAACAAATGGCTATGAAAAAAATTACACTCTTCGCAATACTACTTTCCCCTATCTTCTTTTTTGGACAGACAGGTGTTGGTATTAATACAGATACACCACATCAAGGTGTCCATGTTGCCGGTTCAGCCGCAGAAGTTCGCGTAGACGGTCTAAGTTCGCCGGCAAATCCGAACAATCTAGGCCCTGGAAATACAACCAGAGTCTTCGTAGACGCCGACGGTGATTTAATGTTGGGAACTGTTCAGGATAACCTGGCCCTTCTATTTGATTCTGAAAACTACCTCGATGATACCAGTCAGCCGAGTATTAACCAAATTACGCAACACGGTTACGGGGATGGTTACACATATGCCGGAATCCCGAGAGACATTCCTAATTCCACTTTTACGTTGACACAGCCCGCTATTATTGAAATTAATTATTCAGTTTCCTGGCATATCGAAAAAAATGGCAGTCAAAGGGTAAACGACGGTCATTCCAGAGCGGTGCAAACGCTGATGTATTTCAGACGGGACAATTACCTGGGCCCTGTAGTAACCCATGATTTAGATGGGAATCTTATCGGAGGGGCTTTTGAAATCGATGGAGGTACATCAACCATTGGTGGCGGTTTAGGCCTTGGCGGACAATATTACAACAACCAGGATTTGAACAGAGGAGAATTTACCAATTTCCACAATACAGGAAGCGATTACGTAAAACTCCCAGCCGGAACCTATTGCCCAATGTTTTCAGCACAATTAGCGGTATCCGATGCCAACGGTTCCGGTGCAATGAAAATGTATCTGGGAACCACAAATGATGAAGTACAGATAATTGCCCATTACTACTACTAATAAAAAAACACCCGATTGGGTGTTCTTTCTTTTTAAGTGCTTTTCTCCAAAAGATATTTCTTCGGTGTGGTGCCATATTTTTTCTTGAAAGCCGCAATAAAATGGCTTGCTGTGCTATACCCGATTTTAAGGCCTACTTCGTTTACGTTATACGAGCCGGAATCCAAAAGTCGGCGGGCGTGTTCCATCTTATAATCAAAAAGAAATCCATACACTGTATCACCGTAAATCTGTTTGAAACCCATCTTCAGTTTTTTCAGATTCAATCCTACCTGATCCGCTAATTCCTGCAATCCCGGAGGTTCGGCCATATTGGCAATGACAATTTCCTTCGCTTTTTTAAGCTTTAAGACGTTTTCTTCATCAATCAGGAACGGACATTGTTCTGCATTCGGATCTTCATTTCGGTTGAAGAACAAACTCAGCAATTCATAACCTTTCCCTTTGTAATACATGTTTTTGATAGACGGATTCAGCGAATAATGAAACATCTGATTCAGTACAATAGCCATCGACGGACTGATATTCTCTTCCCCGTAATACTTTTTGTCTTTGTTTTCGTCGCTTAAGAATGGAATATGTTCCGCCTGCTCTGAAAACAAACCGTGGAATTTTTTTATGGAAACCAATACAGAAATGACCCACGATTTTGGCGCAATTTCAACCTGAAGCGGCAATTCTTTCTGCGGATTATACAGCAAAAGCGATTTTTCTTCTTTCAGTTCCAAAGCATAATTTCCCTGGTTGAAAATAAATTTAGCATCCCCTTTCAGTCCAAAGTGAAACTGAATCAGCCCTGTATTTACCTGACGTTCAAAATGAAAAACACTGTCCGAATCATTCTGAAACCGGATCAAAATAAAATCTTCTTCAATTTTTATCTCTTCTTGAGAACCCATAGCGATATTTTTATGTAAATAGTAATCTTCCGATCAAAGATATTTATTTAGAATTGTTCTAAACAAGTGTTTTCTAAAGGGTTGATTCTAGTGCAAATTTAGTGTAATTTACATTGTAACAGCGATTTTCGATTAAAATATCCCTGAGCGACACAAAAAGTCCCTCCAGCGTTATTTTTATAAATGGGATAGTAATACTTTTGTTTAACTTTTAGTAAAAAGTGAAAAAGCATGGAAAACAATACAATATCAAAGCCTGCTTCATTCTATGTCGTTGGATTGAGCTATAAGAAAGCAGATGCTGAGATTAGAGGGAAATTTAGCCTGGATACAGACGCTAAAGTGAACTTATTACAACAAGCCAAAAGAGAAGGAATCGAAAGTTTAATCGTGACTTCCACCTGCAACCGAACCGAAATTTACGGATTCGCACAACACCCGTTTCAGTTAATCAAACTGATGTGCGACAATAGCCAGGGCACCGTTGAAGATTTTCAGCAGGTGGCCTATGTTTATAAAAATACAGAGGCGATCAATCATATGTTCCGCGTTGGAACCGGTTTGGACAGCCAGATTTTAGGCGATTTTGAAATCATCAGCCAGATCAAGACCAGTTTTGTGGCAAGCAAGAGCGAAGGCGTTACCAACAATTATATGGAACGCTTGGTGAATGCTGTGATTCAGGCAAGTAAACGCATTAAAAATGAAACCGAGATTTCTTCAGGAGCGACTTCGGTGTCGTTCGCTGCTGTTCGTTACATTTTCAACAATGTGGAAGACATTTCCAATAAAAATATCCTTCTTTTCGGAACAGGAAAAATCGGTAGAAACACCTGCGAGAATTTAATCAAGCATACCAAAAACGAGCACATCACCTTAATCAACCGTACGAAAGACAAAGCGGAGAAAATAGCAGGCAAATTCAACCTGATCGTAAAAGATTACGCCGATTTACAGCTTGAAATCCAGAAAGCAGATGTACTTGTTGTTGCTACAGGAGCGCAAAACCCTACGATTGACAAAGCCATCCTGAACCTGAAAAAACCATTGCTGATTTTAGATCTATCGATTCCGAAAAACGTAAACGAAAATGTTCAGGAACTGGAAAACGTAACTTTGGTACATATGGATCATCTTTCGCAAATGACGGATGAGACTCTGGAAAACCGCCGCAAGCATATCCCGGCCGCCGAAGCTATTATTGAAGAAATCAAAGACGAATTCATCAGCTGGACCAAGGCACGAAAATTTGCGCCAACCATCCATGCCCTGAAAGAAAAACTGAATACGATTAAAGACAACGAGCTGAATTTCCAGCGCAAGAAAATCAGCAATTTTGATGAGGAACAGGCAGAAATCATCAGCAACCGCATCATTCAGAAAATCACAACCCATTTTGCCAATCATCTGAAAGACGACAACACCATGGTCGATGAAAGCATCGAGTGGATTGAAAAGATCTTCCAGATAGAAAATGTAAAAAATGACTAAAACCATACGCATTGGAACCCGCGACAGCGAACTGGCCCTTTGGCAGGCGCACACTGTTGAACATCAATTGCAGCAGCTCGGCTATTCCACAGAAATAGTTGCCGTAAAATCTACCGGCGACATCATCCTAGACAAACCGCTTTACGAATTGGGCATCACCGGAATTTTCACCAAAACCCTTGATGCAGCCATGATTTCCGGAAAGATTGACATCGCGGTGCACTCCATGAAAGATGTGCCTACCGCTTTACCACAAGGCATTGTTCAGGCCGCAGTTCTGGAAAGAGCTACTGTTTTAGATATCTTAGTCCACAAAGGCAATACCGATTTCTTAAACGGAAAAGGAACTGTTGCCACCGGAAGCCTACGCCGTCAGGCACAATGGCTGAACAAATATCCTGATCATACAGTGGTCGATTTACGCGGAAACGTAAATACCCGCATGCAGAAATTGCAGGAAAACGACTGGGATGGCGCAGTATTCGCAGCAGCCGGACTGGAACGCATCAACCTGAAACCTGAAACCTATATTGATTTAGACTGGATGATTCCCGCACCGGCACAAGGCGCGATGATGGTCGTGGCGATGGAAAACGACGAATTTGCTTTAGATGCTCTGGCACAATTAAATCATATCGAAACCGAAATCTGTACTTACATCGAACGCCAGTTTTTAAGAACACTGGAAGGCGGCTGTACGGCTCCAATTGGGGCATTGGCCCGCTATAATGAAATTGAAGATACGATCCATTTCAACGGCGTACTGTTTTCGTTAGACGGAAGCGAGAAATTCGAAAGCAATAAAGTCGTACCGATTGAAGAATGGAAAAAATTAGGCTATCATTCCGCACAGGAGATTTTAAATAATGGAGGCTCGGAGTTAATGGCTGACATCAAACAAAAATTAAAAAAATAATTCACGTATTCGTGGCTAAAGAACAAATTCGCATACTGTCTACCAAAAAGCTTTTGAGCAATCAGAAGCAGTTTCTGCTGAATGCCGATTTTTCTGTACTGGAAGCTGATTTTATCGAAACCAAAACCAACGATTTCGACATAAAAAATACAAACGATAACCTGATTTTCACAAGTCAGAATGCCGTACAAAGTATTTTACAGCATCCGAATAGCGAAACGTTGAAATCGAAAAAAGTATTCTGTGTAGGATCAAAAACCAAAGCCTTACTCGAGGAAAATGGTTTTACAGTTGTGGCTCATATGGGTTATGCAGCCGATTTAGCCGAAATTATCACATTGATTTACCCCAACGACAGTTACACATTTTTCAGCGGAAATCTGCGTCGTGATGTCTTACCGGAAGCTTTAACCGAAGCGGGAATCGAATTCAACGAAATTGAGGTATACGAAACAATACTGACTCCGCAAAAAATTGATTCAAAAGTGGACGGGATACTGTTTTTCAGTCCGTCAGCCATTGAAAGCTACCTGAAACAGAATAAAATCACCTCCGAAATTGCCTTCTGTATCGGCGAAACAACTGCCGAAACCGCATCGCAATCCGGAATCAAAAATATTATAATCGCCAATCAGCCCTCGGTTGAAAACGTGATTATCCAATGCATAAATGAATTTAAATAAATAGTGGTTTTTTTACACTTTCAAAACTGTAAACTGTAAACCGCAAACTGTATTATGATAAAGAACGACCTATTTTTAAGAGCCCTAAAAGGAGAAACTGTTGAACGCCCGCCCGTTTGGATGATGCGTCAGGCAGGAAGATATTTACCCGAATTTCGTGCGTTGCGCGACAAATATGATTTCTTCACCCGTTGCGAAACCCCGGAACTGGCAGCAGAAATCACTGTGCAACCGATTCGTATCGTAAAACCGGATGCGGCAATCCTGTTCTCTGATATTTTAGTAGTTCCAAGGGCTATGGGGATTCACGTAGAACTGAAAGACAATTTAGGTCCTATTATCCCAGACCCGATCCGTACCATGGAGCAGGTGAATCAGGTTTTCATTCCGAATATCGAAGAAAGCCTGGGTTACGTAATGGACGCCATCAAGCTAACTAAAGAAATGCTGAACGATGAAGTGCCGTTGATTGGTTTCGCTGGCTCGCCTTGGACCATCTTCTGTTATGCAGTGGAAGGAAAAGGCTCGAAAAGCTTTGATACTGCAAAAGGATTCTGTTTTTCAAATCCCGTGGCGGCGCATACCTTATTACAGAAAATTACGGACACCACAATTTTATACCTGAAGGAAAAAGTGAAAGCCGGCGTAAATGCGGTTCAGATTTTTGATTCTTGGGGTGGAATGCTATCTCCGGTAGATTACCAGGAATTCTCGTGGAAATACATCAACCAAATCGTAGAAGCCTTAGCGGATGACACGGAAGTAATCGTTTTCGGAAAAGGCTGCTGGTTTGCCCTGAATGATATGGCAAAATCGAAAGCTTCTGCGCTTGGTGTGGATTGGACATGTTCCGCAAGAAACGCAAGATATCTGACTGGCGGAAACATTACGCTACAAGGAAATTTTGATCCAAGCCGTTTATTGTCGCCAATCCCAACCATCAAGAAAATGGTACACGAAATGATCGACGAATTTGGGAAAGACAAATATATTGTGAACTTAGGTCACGGGATTTTACCGAATATTCCGGTGGATCACGCGAAAGCGTTTATCGAAGCGGTGAAAGAATATAATCAGTAAGCAGTCGCAGTATTCAGTTAGCAGCAATGAAAAATAAATTCTACACCTACATACAAACCCTCCAGGACCAAATCTGCAAAGGTTTGGAAGATGTTGATGGACAGGCAAAATTCCGCCAGGATATCTGGGAACGTCCCGAAGGCGGCGGCGGAAGAACCCGTGTAATCGAAAAAGGAAACGTAATCGAAAAAGGCGGGGTAAACATTTCAGCCGTTCACGGTGCGTTACCTGTTGCCATGCAAACTTATTTCAATGTAGGCGAAGTCGATTTTTTCGCGTGCGGACTGAGTCTCGTAATCCATCCGAAAAACCCAATGGCACCAACCGTTCATGCGAACTGGCGCTATTTTGAGATGTATGACAAAGAAGGAAACACCATCAACTCATGGTTTGGTGGCGGTCAGGATTTAACGCCTTATTATTTATTTGAAGAAGATGCAAAACATTTTCATCAAACCTGCAAAAATGCCTGCGATAAGCACAATCCGGAATTCTATCCGAAGTT
>NZ_CAMLMK010000089.1 GCF_946481155.1 uncultured Flavobacterium sp. | reverse complement strand
GGTTCTTCCATACATTGACTGAAAAAAATCGGAAAAATCATCTGAAAAATCAGAATACTGCTGCTGTTTTTGAGACCTTTGATTTGGATTGTAGCCCGATTTTTCAAATTCTTCAGCATGTTTCCAATCTTTACCATACTTATCATATTTTTTACGATTTTCAGGATTACTTAAAACTTCATTGGCTTCGTTGATTTCCTTGAATTTCTTTTCAGCTTCCTTATTATTTGGATTTAAATCAGGATGGTATTTTCTTGCAAGCTTGCGATAAGCTTTTTTAATATCTTCTTCAGTAGCTGTTTTATCCAGCTCGAGAATTTTATAATAATCTATAAATTCCATAGTAGCTGCTTTAAATTAGTATGGGATGAAATTGCTATTAATTTTGCTTTAGAGAAACCTCCCTGCAATTTGCTACATAAAGATAATTCATTATAAAATAAAAAATGTTATAAAACTTCTTCTATTCATTAAATCTAATTATTGCTGGCAACAGATTTAATTAGACGAATTAAGAATTATTATATTCTTTCTTTGTTTAAATTTGAAAAAAAAATGTTTCGTCATAAAGGCAAGAGAAGGACTTTTAATCACAATCTGAAATTAGCTACATTACTTTCATATGTCGCCGGATTGGTCAATGTAACCGGTCTTTTATCTATTCATACATTAACAACAAACGTAACAGGGCATTTTGCTTATTTCGCAGAAGATCTGGTAAAAAAGAATTATGTCAATGCGTATGTTTATCTAATTTTCATACTGTCCTTTTTGTTAGGTTCTTTTACTTCAAATTTACTGATTGAAATTTTTTCCAGAATTAGACCAAAAATTTCTTATGCAATTCCAATTACTCTTGAAATTTTAATTTTAATATCTATAAGTTTTTGGGGGAACAGTTCTATTTTAATTGACTTTAGGACTCAGGTAATTGGATGCTCATTGTTATTTGCCATGGGCATGCAAAATTCATTAGTCACCAAAGTCTCCCAATCAATAGTCAGAACAACACATTTAACAGGTTTATTTACAGATTTAGGAATTGAACTGTCACAATTGTTTTTTTATAGAAAATCTTTAGAGTTTAAAAAATTGACAAGAAGCATTTTTTTAAGACTGATGATTATTATATTCTTCTTTTTAGGATGTATAACAGGCGGTTTTATCTTTATAAGCTATGAATTAAAGACACTCCTCATTGCTTCTTGCTTTTTAGTGATAGCCTTGTTCTATGATAGTATATTATATCAATATTATAATATAAAAAGAAAGATGCAGATTCGATAATTTTAGCCCGACTATGCCTTGTCTAGTCCTAAAAAAACACCCAAAGAGTTGCTTTCCTTATCCTCAATACAAATTTTCATGGCAAATGAAGGTTAATTATTAATCTTGATTTCGACTAAATTCCGGATGTCTTTTACTGGCACTTCGTCCCGTACTTCAATTCGGATACCCCTTCCTTCCGCATAACCTTTAGCAGTACGCAGCTCTTCTTTGACAGGCTCGGAAACGGTGCTTTTCATTATGGTATCGACCGTCTTTTGCCCAAAAACAAATGCCACCCTGAAAAAACCATCCCGGGGCAGCAAATAAACCAATACACGCTTTTTGTCACTGATGCGAAACCCCCATCCGTACTTGTCCCCTGAGTACTTCCACTCCTTTGTTGCCTGCGGATCAATAGCCATTACATGTTCTGCTATTTCGCACCATAATGTGTATGTACTCCCAAGCGCTTTTTCAAGCGCAGCATCAGAAGGTATCACAACTTTATCTGTAAAAATGCTTTTCATTCGTTACTGTGTTATTTGCGGCTTTTAGAAATAAAATAGTATCTTAGAGTATAGAATGCCTAATAGCATCGATGGATATTATAACTTTTGTAAAAAATTGTATAAGAAGAAATAATTCTGATTCAAAATACCTTTATTATTCGGAAATTAAAAATGTGAAGTTATGAAAATTATAAAGCATTCTGGTGATATCGTAGATTTTGACCGTGGAAAACTGGAAAGGTCACTGCTGAAATCAGGTGCAGACGAATCAGTTGTTGAAAATGTTTTAGCAACCATCGAAAAGCAAATGTATGAAGGAATTTCAACGAAACGCATTTACAAGCTGGCTTTCAAACTATTAAAAAAATCATCAAACTCTCATGCCGCCCGTTATAATTTAAGGGCAGCGATCCAGTTATTGGGGCCTGCAGGATTCTTTTTTGAGAAATATATGGCCCTCATTTTCGCATCAGAAGGGTATCAGACAAAGAAAAACCTAACCTTAGAGGGAAAATGCGTGACGCACGAAATTGATGTTCTTTTACAGAAAAACAATGAAATAAGTATGGTAGAATGCAAATTTCATACAGGAAGAGAGGCAAATTCTGATGTAAAAGTGCCTATGTATATCTTATCCCGTTTTAATGATCTAAAAGACAGGCATCATCGTATTTTCTCAAACAGCGATGTGATTTCTAAATGCTGGATTATTACAAATAATCGCTTCACTGCAGATGCAATAAGGTTTGCTGCCTGTTCCAATTTAAATCTGCTGAGCTGGGATTATCCTCCAAAAAATAATCTGAGAACTAAAATTGACAACAACAACTTTTATCCCATCACTTGCATGACAACATTATCAGTAGCGGAAAAAGACAAATTATTGATTTTGGACGTAATCCTGGTAAAAGAACTAATCAACAATTCTGAGCGTTTGGAAAAAATCGGTTTGAGTTCCAGCCGAATCAAAAATGTCCTGAAAGAAGCTTCAGATTTGTGCCAATATATTTGAGATATGAAAATTAAATTTCTTGGAGGAGCAGGAACTGTTACCGGCTCAAAAACACTAGTAGAAAGCAATGGCCTTAGGATCTTAATTGATTGCGGACAGTTTCAGGGAATTAAACCGTTGCGGGAGCTAAATTGGGAACCATTGCCCATTTTACCGTCGACCCTAGATTTTGTATTGTTAACCCATGGCCATCTTGATCATTGCGGCTGGCTGCCGAGGCTGGTAAACCAAGGATTTAAAGGTAAAATTTATTGTACTTCCCCAACCAAAGAAGTAACAAAATTAATTTTGCTTGACAGTGCTAAAATTCAGGAGGAAGAAGCGAACAAAGCAAACGAAGAGCATTATTCGAAACACGAAATGGCAGAGCCTCTTTATACCGTTGAACAGGTGGAAAAAGTTTTTCCACTCTTCCGGGTTATTAAACTTAAAGAAGAAGTTTATCTCGATGCGGAAATCACAGCCACTTTTACCAACGCCGGACACATTATCGGCGCCTGTAGCATTGCACTACATCTTGAAAATAAAACATTAGTATTTTCCGGTGATGTTGGACGGGATAATGATGATATAATGTTTCCGCCTGTAAAGCCTGAAAAAGCCGATTATGTTTTTTTGGAAAGTACTTATGGCAACCGGAACCATCCCAAAACTGATGCAAAATCTGAACTGGAAATGTACATCAACAATACTATAGAAAAAGGAGGTACGGTTATTTTACCAAGTTTTGCAGTTGAACGCGCGCAAACTGTAATGTATCTGTTATGGTTACTGAAAGAAGAAGGCAGGATACCCAATGTTCCCTACATTATCGACACTCCGATGGGAATCAGTGTTCTTGGGATTTTTTCTAACAATAGAGCCTGGCACAAATTACGGGAAGAAGAATTTACAGGGATGTGCAAAATGTTTTCACTAATTTCAGATTACCAGGAAACTATAGAGACAATCTACGATGAACAACCTAAAGTAATTATTGCAGCCAGCGGCATGATTACCGGGGGAAGGGTTTTGAGCTATTTGGAACGCTATATTGGCATGCCTGAAACTACTGTAATTGTTATTGGATATCAGGCTGAAGGCACCAGAGGCAGGAAACTATTAGAAGGGGCCAAAGAAATTAAAATTCACGGAAAGTATTATCCCGTAGCGGCAAAAATACTTGAAATTGAAAGTTTATCCGCTCATGCAGATCAGAACGGTTTACTGCAATGGCTTTCGGCATTACAGACAAAACCAAAAAAAGTGTTTTTGGTGCATGGCGAAAACCAGCCGGCTGATGAACTTCGTATAAAAATTAACGAGAAGTATGGCTGGGAATGCTCGGTACCTTTAATGGGGCAGGAAATCGAATTATAAACGACACGTGGTTTACTCTCATCACTTTATGTTTTTCCTAAAGGCCAGTATGGGTGTTTTGGCATTAAAATACATATCCAATGCTACCGTAGGTTCAAATAACCGTTCAAACCATCGTCGGTTTTGTTTTGTAAATAATACCAGCATGGAAGGTTTCATTAATAAAATATCCTCTCTTAATTCGGTGCATAAAGGAAACATTGGGTCTATTCTTCTATAATGGAACATAATGGAGTCCGTTTCATATTTTAACGCCAGATTGTTCAGTCTTTCTTTATCGCCTTTCAGATCCACCGCATAATCATAATGCAGCACTTTTATTTTTGCTTTCAGTGATGTAGCCAGTGCAACAACTTCAGGCATTTCCTTATCAATATTTTCTATATCAGAAGCATAGCAGATAGTAGTAATAGGCGTAACCCGACAACTCTCCGGAATAACAAAAACCGGAAGGGGTGACTCTATAATGAGATGGGAAGAAACGGTACCAAACAGTTTGTCGAACACCCCTGCTCCTGCCCCTCTGGCACTGACGCATATAAAGTCTGCGTTAACTCTCTTGGCATAGGCAATAATAGTACTTCCAACGTGAGGCCCTGTTTCACAGACACATTGATAGTTTATTTTGGGCGAACCATTTTTTGTATAAATTCCGGATATAAATTTTTCTAATTTCTTTTGATGTTTCTGCACTTCCAAAGCATCAAGCGGCGCATAGTGTAAACTACCCCAGACTGAAGGAATGGCAATTGTGATAGTTACATTATAAAACAACAACTCAGCATTCGTTTGGGATGCCAATTGTATAGCAAAACGTATTGCTTTTTTAGAGTTAGCTGAAAAGTCAGTCGTTACTACAATTCTTTTCATGACTATAGAATTTAGGTGTTAGCAATTAGTCAGGTAAACGGACTTGATCGTTGTCAGACAACGTAGCAAACTGTAATGTAAATTTATGAAAAAGGCAAGTATAATCTGCAGATTTTTAGCGTTTTAAATCCATAAAAAATAGTTTAATAAGTAACGTCCTGACCTATTTAAAAAACATTTTTAAGACTGTTTTGACAAAAAAATATTGATGATTTAATTTTTTTTTTGTTAATTTTGATTGGATAAGATAGTTCAGATGAAAAAGTTCCACATAGTATTACTCATTATTCTTGGTATGTTTCTGATGCCGGATAATGCTATTGCATGTGGTATAGAAAAAAACCAAAAAGAAAAATCCTGCTGTAGCAAAGAAAATTCAGAACCTAAGACTGAGAAAAAATCCTGCTGCGGTACTGACAGTGATTCTGAAAAGGGCTGCGGCGGTAAATGTGGCCATTCAAATTGTACTTTTACTTCCATAGCATATTTTAGCTTAATTACTTTCAACGAAATTGAAATCAAGAACAACCTCTTTGTTGTTACTGATAAAAAACATGACTTCTTTCACAAAGAAGCCAATATTTCATCTGGCTTCCATTCATTATGGCTTATACCGAAAATAAGCTAAATCCTTTTTTTGATAGCCATAAGTGCGTCAAAATCCATAGCTATTAGCTATAACTTCAAAACAGTTTAACGAATAATTTTCTATACCTTCTTAGGTATGGTCAAATATATTTCTATTCTCTAACTGCTTATTTACCCAATTTTATTTTATCAATAAATCAAAGAAAATTACTTTGATTACAAACATTATATAAAGATGAAAAATTCATTTAAAAAAATAATGGTAGCGACTTTTGTATTGCTATCAGTTACAATCAATGCCCAAATAAAAAATGCAAAAACAGAAACAGTTAAAATATATGGCAACTGTGGGATGTGCGAAACTACAATCGAAAAAGCCGGAACTGTAAAAAAACTTGCCCAAGTAGATTGGAACCAGGAAACCCGGATGGCCACATTGACTTATGATGCCACTAAAACAAATCAGGATGAAATACTTAAAAGAATTGCATTAGCCGGATACGACAGCGATAAATTCCTTGCTCCTGATGATGTCTATAATAATCTTCCTGGATGTTGTCAGTATGATCGTGAAGCAAAAATAGGTGTGAAAACCAATAATGAGAAAATGGATGCATCCGATACTATTGCTGTAACAGAAATGAAAGTAAAAAATCAATTGCAACCAGTATTTGACAGTTATTTTGAACTAAAAGACGCCTTAGTAAAAACTGATGGTGCCGGCGCATCTTCAAAAGCTACAGCGCTGGTAACAGCTATAAATACTGTTCAGATGGACAAATTAGAAATGGATGTCCATATGGTATGGATGAAGGTCCTGAATGATTTAAAAGAACATTCCGAACATATTGCCGATACAAAAGATACCAACCACCAACGTGACCATTTCATGGATTTATCAAAAAACATATACGAACTGATTAAAGTTTCAAAATATGAAACGCCAACTTACTATCAGTTTTGTCCCATGGCAAATGGCGGAAAAGGCGCAAATTGGCTCAGCAAAGATATGGCAATAAAAAATCCATATTATGGATCACAAATGCTGACTTGCGGTAAAACAGTAGAAACAATCAAATAATTTAAATTCTGATAAAATGAAAAACACAATCTTTTTAGCCATAGCAATGGCATTCGTATTGGTTTCATGTAACCAAAAAAATGAAAAAACAGAATCCACCGATTCCGCAACCGAAACAACTCAAACGACAGAGACTACAGAGCCAACTGAAGTAACTGCTGAGCTGTATGCCTGCCAGATGCATCCGGAAATAACAGGAGGAAAAGGGGAAAAATGTTCCAAATGCGGTATGGAATTAACCGAGCCCGTTACAAAGTAAAAAAGCTCATTAAAATTTTAGAACTTCAATTAACCCTGTTTGAAATCGACAGGGTTAGTTTACATTATCTAAGTTATAAGCGCTTTCGCCAAACTATTCCAGGAATTTATAGTCCATCAAAAGAAAACAATCCAAGATTTGTAAATCTTGCAAAACAAACCCAAAATTGTGCAAATGCAAAAAGCAGTTATGACAGAAATTTGTATTAAAATAATATAAAAATGATACATACTTACAGCATTACCGGTATGACTTGTGATGGTTGTCGCTCTAAAGTCGAAAAAGCACTAAATGCTATTGAAGGCATTGAAGCTAAAGTTTCCTTGAACCCACCCATAGCGACTATAACTATGGAAAAACATATTTCAACAGCGCAGTTGCAGGAAGCAATTACTGCAGTTGGGAAATACACCATAGAAATGATCAATGACAAAATCCCACAACAGGCAGCTGCAAATGAAACTAATGGGAATTCTTGTTGTTCTTCACATTCTGAGGGTGATAAAAAGGAAATCAAAATACCTGTTAATGCTCAGGGAAAATACTATTGTCCAATGCATTGCGAAGGTGAAAAAGTCTATGATAAAGCAGGCGACTGTCCTGTGTGCGGAATGGATTTGGTGAAAGCACCAGACCTGACTATTAGTAAAGCATTGTACACATGTCCAATGCATCCTGAAGTAATTAGTGGAACTCCTGGCTCATGTCCTATTTGCGGGATGGATTTAGTACCTATGGAACCAAGCGACAGCGAAGATCAGAAAACCTATAAGGATTTGGTCAGAAAAATGAAAATAGCGGTCGTATTTACAGTTCCCATTTTCGCCATTGCCATGATAGAAATGGCACACAACAATCCGTTACTTCAAATAATGGATGCCTCTAAATGGAATTGGGTGCAATTGTTACTTTCGCTTCCCGTTGTTTTTTATGCCTGCTGGATATTCTTTGTTCGTGCCTGGAAGTCTATAATTACATGGAATCTGAATATGTTTACGCTTATCGGCATTGGCACTGGAGTGGCTTTTTTATTCAGTCTGGTGGGAATGTTTTTCCCAGACATTTTCCCAAGTGAATTCAAAACCGAACACGGCACTGTCCTACTCTATTTTGAGGCCACCACGGTTATCCTGACTTTAGTTTTGCTAGGCCAACTGTTAGAAGCCCGGGCACACAGTCAAACCAGTGGTGCTATAAAAGAATTATTAAAACTCGCGCCAACCGAAGCTACTTTGGTTTTAGACGGAAACGATAAAACAATTTCAATCCATGATATCAAAAAAGATGATTTATTACGGGTAAAGCCAGGAGACAAAATTCCTGTAGATGGAAAAATAACCGATGGAGAAAGCAGTATCGATGAGGCAATGATTACCGGCGAACCAATTCCAGTTGATAAAAAGAAAGGCGATAATGTAATAGCCGGAACAATTAACGGCAATAAATCTTTTGTGATGGTTGCGGAAAAAGTAGGTTCAGAAACATTGCTTTCCCAAATTGTCCAAATGGTACATGATGCCTCTCGTTCCAGGGCGCCCATTCAGAAACTGGCAGATAATATCGCTAAATATTTTGTCCCAATTGTAGTAATTATTTCAATTGTTACCTTTTTCGTTTGGGCAAAGTTTGGCCCGGAGCCTGCGATGGTTTACGGGTTTATCAATGCGATTGCTGTATTGATTATTGCGTGTCCCTGTGCATTAGGATTGGCTACCCCAATGTCTGTAATGGTTGGTGTTGGTAAAGGAGCCCAGTCGGGGATTTTGATTAAAAATGCAGAAGCCCTGCAGAACATGAATAAGGTCAATGTTTTAATAACCGATAAGACAGGAACCCTTACTGAAGGAAAGCCTTCTGTTGAAAAAATTTATGCATCAGATAATAATGGTGATAATCTGCTGCAAAGCATTGCCTCATTAAATCAATACAGCGAACATCCATTAGCACAGGCAGTTGTCAATTTTGCCAAAACAAAATCAATATCTTTACTGGAAGTAAAAGATTTTGAGGCAATTGCCGGTAAAGGCGTAACCGGAGTCGTGACTGGTGAAAAAGTAGCTTTAGGTAACAAAAAACTAATGGAACAAGTTAGCGTCACTGTCCCGGACGATTTAGAAAGCAAAATCGTCGCCGAGCAGAAGTTAGGGAAAACCGTTTCGTATATTGCTGTTAGTGGCATTGCAGTCGGTTTTGTATCAATTTCAGATGCTATTAAAACTTCCAGCAAAGAGGCAATAAAAGAATTAATGCGCCAAGGTGTCGAAGTAATTATGCTCACAGGTGATAATGCAAATACAGCCAAAGCAGTTGCTGATGAATTAGGATTAACGGCATTTAAAGCGGGATGCTTACCTGAAGACAAACTCAAAGAAATTAAAAGATTACAGGCCGAAGGTAAAATCGTGGCTATGGCCGGCGATGGTATCAATGATGCTCCGGCATTGGCGCAAGCCAATGTAGGAATTGCAATGGGCACCGGAACTGATGTCGCCATAGAAAGCGCAAAAATAACATTAGTCAAAGGAGATTTACAAGGGATTGTAAAAGCCAAGAATTTAAGCCATGCTGTGATGAGAAATATTAAGCAAAATCTATTTTTCGCCTTTTTCTATAATGTGCTTGGAGTACCAATCGCAGCAGGGGTTTTATATCCTGTTTTTGGAATTCTATTATCGCCTATGATTGCTGCGTTAGCTATGTCTTTCAGCTCTGTATCTGTAATAGCAAATGCCTTGAGGTTAAGGAATTTAAAACTTTAATTACGAAAAATGAAAAAATTAATCATAATAGCATTCCTCATATCTGTATGCTCTTTTACAACTGCTCAGGTCAAAACACAACAAACTTTTTATACTTGTACGATGCATCCTGAAATCCATTCTCCTAAACCGGGAAAATGCCCAAAATGCGGAATGGCATTGGTAAAGGAAAAAATAAAACCGGTGAAGCCGAAAGCAATTGCAAAACCAAAAACCGCAGCGCCCGCTAAAAAAGCAACTCCTGAAAAAGCTAAAACTGTCTCCACAGATAAGGTAGAATCACATAAAGACCATGATACAAAAAACACGGATAAAGTAACAGTAAATCCCCCACCCTCAAAAAAAAGAATCGTAAAGGATGATCCGCCAAAAGTAGTACGATACGATTTATACGTGCGGGATACAGTGGTGAATTTTTCCGGAAAACCAAGAAGAGCAATAGCGGTAAATGGTCAGATACCAATGCCTACACTCACTTTTACTGAAGGAGATACTGCAGAGATTTATGTTCATAATGAACTGGATGAAGAAACATCGTTGCACTGGCATGGACTTTTTCTACCCAATAAAGAAGATGGTGTGCCTAACCTTACCCAAATGCCCATAAAACCGCACAGCACTTATAAATACTCCTTTCCAATCCGACAGCACGGGACACATTGGTATCATAGCCATTCCGGATTGCAGGAGCAAATCGGGATGTATGGATCTTTTGTAATGAATAAAAGAAACTCCGACCCTAATTTCCGCGAGGGAATCGATGATCTTCCAACAATTCCGATTGTGTTAAGTGAGTGGACCGATGTGAATCCTAAGAATGTCCACAGGATGTTACACAATGCCTCAGATTGGTTTGCAATAAAAAAAGGCACAACCCAAAGCTATGGTGAAGCTATAAAGCAAGGTTATTTCAAAACCAAGGTTATCAATGAATGGAAACGAATGAATGCTATGGATGTGAGCGACGTTTATTATGAGAAATTTTTAATCAATGGAAAAAATGAGAGCCAGCTTTCGCAGTTTAATGCTGGTGATAAAGTAAGATTACGTGTGGCTAACGGAGGTGCTTCCAGTAATTTTTGGCTTACGTATGCGGGTGGTAAAATTACCATTGTTGCAAGTGATGGTAATGATGTTGAGCCTGTTGAGGCAGACCGTTTGCTTATTGCAGTTTCTGAAACCTATGACGTTGTCCTGACCATTCCTGCAGAGGGAACATCCTATGAATTTTTAGCTACGCCGGAAGACCGGACAAAATCCGCCTC
>NZ_CAMLMK010000088.1 GCF_946481155.1 uncultured Flavobacterium sp. | reverse complement strand
TCTGGTCGTCCTCAAGGGGACAATCCCACGAACATACTTAACTTATAACAACAACCATTCATGTAAAAAAACGAAGCCTCTTTTACGGAACTCCCCCCGGGGGGTGTCAATCCCATATCTCACTAAAAGAACGCTCCTACACCCCTAATGAACTTCGTTCGCAACCTGCCACAAACCCTGGACGGCTTTGTTCTGGTCGTCCTCAAGGGGACAATCCCACGAAACATATTTGACTTATAAAAACGACTATTCAACTCATAATTCATAATTCATAACTCATAATTCTATTACCCCCTCAACAAATTAATGCTAACCGTAGCATAATCCGTATTAGGAAACTTCCTGAAATACTGTGGATCCGACTGCAGCCCGGCTTCTGCAGCTACTTTATGCATCACATCAATCTCCACAATATACTGATCCGAGAACCCATGGGTAGCATCATAAGCCGTAGCGGCAGTTCTTCCGATGTTGGCAGCCGTCAATTCCGGTACAACCGTATGCAGCTCAATCATCAGCAACCCGAATTTATGCACATAAGGTGTCCATTTGTTGAAGTGATCCAGTAAGTTGTCTTCCACATCATTATTAGCAAGCAGCTTTCCACGATGTGCAAATGCTCCAGTAGAGGTACTTACTCTTCCCGGTGTACGGTGTTTAGGTTCTTCCCAAATGCGGTTATGGTCTAAAAAGGTTCGTACATTAAGCAAATCCTTCAGGTCGATATTGTAGTTTTCCTGTAAGTCATTCGCCAGCAAGTTCGGTTTTCCAATATCGCCCCAGATAACTTTCGCCCAGATATCGGCTTTAATCAGATTGGCTCTGGTTACTTTTAAAGCGGCATCGTTATAGTCGGCACCCACTAAAAATATAGGATGTTGTTCCAGCATTTTACCTCGTAAAGTCTGACGTTCTATCACATAGAAAATATGCTCTAAAAACGCACCGTTACCGCATCCCATATCAAGTATTCCTTTAGGCTGTTCCTGTATGGGTTTATTGAACAATTCAATAATGATTTCGTCGATGACTTTAAAGTAGGTTGTGTGTGCTCCTCCACTGCCCCACACGTTCATTTCACGGTTCACATGCAATTCATCTTCATGAGGCCCAATGTTGCGTAAAAGCGATGCATTACCAAACAGCAGCTCGTCCATCTTCTTGAACATCGGCAGATAAGAAACGGTTACGCCATAAGCAGTGGCACGTTTCGCAAAGAAGAGGCCGGTCTCAGTAAACTGGTAATTCCCGTTCTTTTGGGTAAACCAATTCAGGTGCGTAAAGAAGTCGAGTATGATCTTAAAGACTTCGGGCTCTTTGTGGAATTCCTCCGGTCGGAAAGACGTCTCCATAAAATATTTATGAAACATCCCCGTCATCCCCAGGCTCACAATAATCGGCCCAACCAGATAGCCTTCAATGTGCAGCAACACTTGTTCCTGCAACTTTCGCTCTTTCTCAACCTCCGAAAACACCAATCCGAAATTATTCTCATATTTAGTAAAAACTGTATCCAACTGCGGTAATGATTCCGTAGCAATATGCACCGAAGTAAACAGATCTGTCTGTTGCAGCACGGTCACCACATCCTTATACAAAGGAAAAAGGGAAAACGCATAGGCGCTATTGTCATTTGTACTGATGGTAATAGCGTTGGTAGCATTATCCAGCTTATAATCAAGAAACCCTTGCGAAGCTAATGTTCGCAATGCCACGTTTAAGTAACCGTCGTTAGCTTTGTGCTTAGTGACCAAATCAGTAAGGTTAATGGTCTTTTCGGTAAGAAGGGTGTCTAACACCCCGTTCTGAAGTAAGGAATAAGCAACAGGAGCGGTTACTAAGCCGTCTAAATGGGCGAATATGGTATTGCGGTGCTCTGGTTTTGTGATCATACGTTGTAGTGGTTTTCTCAAATTTAATAAAAATATCGTTATGATGTTATGATAGAACGCGGATTACTCGGATGTAAACAACGCTGAGAACGCGTATTAGAAATTTAGAAATCCATATGCTCATAATTCCTCCTGATTCTAAATCCGTGCTGCAGGCATCTGTGTAATCCGCGTTCCGTAATAAGAAGTATTTTGTACATTTACTACATAATAAACAATGTATGCAAGGTCATTATTCAGTAGCCATAATCCCCTCAGAGGCAGTAGTAGCTTTAGTTAAGCGCATGAAAGAAAAGCTTGCAGACAAAGTGGGCTGGTTTCACAGCAAGAACGCCATGGGCCATATTACCATCTGTGAATTCAAAGCTAGCAGTACTGATATTGAAAGAGTTAAGATGCAATTGACAAGGCTCTGTGATGGCTTTACACCCGTAGAAGTCTGCCTGACAGGTTTCGGCTCCTATCCGAATGGCGCATTCTTCATTGCTCCCGATGCAACATCCAAGAACAAACTAAAACCCATAATGAAACGCATCAACGACACGCTGATCATAAAGGAGTTACACAAAAGCGACGACCCGCATCTGTCCATCGCCCGCCAACTGTCTCCCGAAAAACTACAAACAGCAGCCAGTTTGTACACGTCTATTAACGTACGCTTCCTGTGTGATAATGTAGTATTAAGAGAGTTCGATCCTGAAGTAAAACAGTATTTCGTTGCCGAGGTATTTCCGTTTCATGGCAATCCTCAATTGGTTCAGGGGAGTTTGTTTTAGGATTTAATACCACTTCCCATCCACATAATACCAACTATCCCCCTCTTTCTTAAACGAAGATCTCTCGTGATGCACCTGAGGTTTTAGGTGGCTGTCCAGATAATAAGCTTTAAACTCAACAATGTTTTCAGAACTGGAAATGATCTCGAGTTTCACCCAATGGTTTTGGGTAGCGAAAGAGAGTATGTCTTCCTTATGATGCCGTTTCCTTGTAGAAAAATGTGTGGTCGTCAATAGATAATCCGCATTAGCGATACAATACGCCGAATAACGCGAACGCATCAGGGCTTCTGCTGTAGGTGCTTTTTGCTTACCCAGAATATAAGGCTCACAGCACTCCGGAAACACTTTACCCGAACCGCAATAACAGTTTTGCATTTGCTATATCTTAATTGTTTTTCCTAAACATCAGGTTAAAGGTAACGAAACAGACTATGCCTGTTACTACCGTCGCCAACACATCCCAATAATCAACTGGCTTGCCCAATAAAGGATGTGCCAGTTCAAATAATGCAACACTGAATGTCCCCAACTTAATCATATAGTTCCCTTTAACTTTCTCTTTCGTGAAAAAGAAAACTAAAGCAAACAATGTGGCAATTGTCCCCAAGGAATTCCCTAATGTGTCTGCTATATGAAAATCATTGATTTTATTAGCATAGACATAAGGGCGATAATAAGGACGTCCCACAAACTCATATACCAGCAATGCAGCCATTCCGATGGTCAGATTGATTGCTTTGTATTTTGTAAATTTCCAGTTTTGCAGTTCCTTCTTAAAGTCTTCAATTGTCATAGTTGCTATTTTTTAAGGGTTATCACTTAACTACCCATTTATTTTCTGAAACAACTGGTTCAGCAATACCTGATACCGGCTGATTTCAATAAGATGCTCGTCTTCTTCCGCGTGGTCTAATAATTCGTCCAGCAGTTCGCTTGCATCGGTTAGTTTATTGTTGGCTTCTTTTACGTCTTTGGCGGCAAGTGCGTCAATTGCTTGCTGAACAGTTATCTGTAATGCTGTGAAGTTGATATCCATATACTTTTATTGCTTTAAGCGTTAAGCATTCTTATTGTTCTCGTTAAACTTTTTGGCAATGGCTTTCAGCTTTTCTTTGCGGAGTTGCTCTGCTTCCTGCTCTCTGGTTTTCTTTTGGTCTGTTTTCTTCTTATGTGCCAAACGGTTGGCTTCATTACGTCGTCCCATGTGATGTAATTTTTCTTTTAATCTCTAAAAAGGACTGATTGGTCGTCACCAAAGCAACAGCCACTTCCTTTCGCAGTTCATTGATATCATCAAAAGTAAGATATTTTGCCCAATTATCCGTAGTCAGAACTTCCTGCAGTTGCCGAATCACTTTAGCCGTTTCTGAAGCATTCCGAAGCTGTGCCTTCCCATCATATCCCGGATTATTTTTATGCTGAAAGCTGACTTCCTTGGTCATCCAGTCGATTTCCACGTAAAACAGATTGTCTTGTTCATTATTCGGATAGAAATCCCTCCATTGTGCATAGCCTACTTTAGTTTTAGAATACGTACCATTTTCCATAGGTGTTAACCTCCAGCGACAATTAGCTGCTCTTCCCCAATGATTGGAAACGCGGTACAATCCTTCTTCAGTAAAATAATAACTGCTGCCCGATTTGCTGTTATACGCAAGTTTTAGTCCTTCTGTTTCATTTAGAGGCACTTCTTTGAATATGCAGAAAGTATGCTTATGGAAATTGGTTTTGTTGTAGGTCTTTGACATTGGGCAAAGATAATCATTTTCGTTTTTTTATGGAACGCGGATGATACGGATGCAGGCAAAGCGGATTTTCTTTTGATATGGAACTCGGATTTAGACGGATTTTTAAAGGCTTAATCCTATAAACTCTAATCTGCCAAAATCCGTGTCATCTGCGTGCTAAAATACTATCTTTGAAAAAACAAATAAAAAATGAAAGAAACAGTTTTAGCTTTTGGTGCCTTGTACGGAGGATTGGCAGTAATCTTCGGTGCTTTTGGCGCGCATGCCTTAAAAAAAAGAATGAGTGAAGACTTACTGAAAAGCTTTGAAACAGGCGTAAAATACCAAATGTACCATGCGTTGGCTTTATTGATGATTCCTCAGCTCCTGACTTTTGATACTGCCTTAGAGCAAAGTATTGGCTGGTGTTTTATTGTTGGTGTCCTTCTGTTTTCTTTCAGCATCTACGGCTTGTGCCTGACAGCAATGAGTGGAAATAAATGGCGCTTCCTCGGTCCGATTACCCCTCTTGGAGGTTTGTTATTGGTTGCCGGCTGGATTACTTTATTGGTTACTCTTATATAAATTAGCTATGAGCAAAAAGAAAAATAAAACAGGAGTATCGGATGATTTAAAATCAGGAATAGAAGCCCTTTCCAGTATTTCACCAGAGGATGTAAAAGTGCATTATAGCTCATCTAAACCAGCACAGTTAAATGCTGATGGGATGATGAAATCCGATGCTGCCTGGCATGTTGTGCAACCACAAAAAGGCAGAGTAAAAATCGCTAAATCAACAGAGAGTAAAACAAAAATCAATGATGCTATTGATTTGGAAAAAGAAGCGGATAGATTAGGTTCAGATAGTATTAAAAAATAAAAAAACCATCTGCCGTTTGACAAATGGTTTTTTGTATCTGATAAAAGTATCAATTATGGGAAGATACCTCTTTGTTTGTATGCCATTTCAATACGAACTAACGCCTGAATGTAAGCAGCTGTTCTCCAATCTGTTTTGTACTGACCAGCAGTAATAACTACGCGATTGAAAGCATCTTCTACTTTCTTTCTCAATTTGATGATTACGTCGTCCATAGTCCAGATTTCTCCGTTACGGTTTTGTAACCACTCAAAGTAAGAACCGATTACACCTCCTGAGTTACATAAGATGTCCGGAATAATCTCAACGCCGTTAGCTAATAAAATAGCCTCACCATCTGTATCGATTGGTCCGTTTGCTCCTTCTGCAATCACTTTCGCTTTTACACCACCTGCATTTAGTTCTGTAATCTGATTTCCTAAAGCTGCTGGGATTACGATATCACAGTCGATTCCGAAGAATTCAGCACCGTCATAATCCTGAGTATTTTTGAAACCGGAAATAGTTCCGTTATCTGCCTGGAAACGTAATAACGCCTCAGGATCAATTCCTTCCGGATTGTAGATAGTTCCTGTAGCATCCTGAACCCCAACAAGGATAGCCCCGTTTTTGTTCATAAAGTGTGCTGCCCAGTAACCAACGTTACCAAATCCCTGAACGATATATTTTTTACCTTCTAAAGTAGTGTTTCTTAATTTAGCCCAAGATTCCAATGTGCCAACTACACCGAATCCTGTTGCACGGTCACGCCCTTCCAAACCTCCTGAACCTACTGGTTTTCCAGTAACTACGTGTTGGTTTTTTGAACGCTCAGACGGAGATTTTGTAGACATATAAGTATCTGCAATCCAAGCCATCATCTGTGCGTTTGTATTAACGTCCGGAGCAGGGATATCATGCTCAGGGCCGATATTGTCACCTAATGCATAAGCAAAACGACGGGTGATACGCTCTAATTCTCCTTGTGAATATTTTTTAGGGTCTAACTGGATTCCTCCTTTACCGCCTCCGTAAGGAAGACCTGCTAAAGATGTTTTCCACGTCATCCAGGTTGCCAATGCTCTTGCCGCATCGATGTCAACTGTTGGGTGGTAACGCAATCCTCCTTTGTAAGGACCTAAAACATTGTTATGCTGTACACGGTATCCGGTGAATACTTCTACCGATCCGTTGTCCATTTTTACCGGAAAGTGAACAATAATTTCATTGTTTGTCGTCGAAAGGATTTTTTTCACAGTGTCATCCAATCCCATTACATTAGCCGCCTTCTCGAACTGATTCTTCACGTTCTCATACATGCTTGGCTGTGGCTTTGCTGTTGTTGCCATAGTTTTAATTATTTTACAACTAAATTTGTTTTGTTTGTTTTATTTTTATGCTTCAAAAAAAGCAAGCAAATATATAGTTTTTAAATAAACACAAAACCTTTTTTCCGAATAAAATATAATCTTTAGAAACAATTTAACAGTACGTTTTGAATTATTCATAATTAACATCATTATTAGTAACAAAAGTTACGGATTGGTGTTTTCCAAAATCATACATTTGTAAAAAACTCCAGAATGCATCAGCTATTAAAAGACTCTTACGACTATCTCTTTGAAGATGAATTGCTAAAGGAAATTTCGATTGTGGGACTTCACAGAAAATTCTTTCAGGATGAAATTCTCATCGAAATCGGTGAACAGATGAAGTTCATGCCGATACTTTTAAACGGTGCAATTAAAATCATGCGCGAAGATGAAAACGGCGATGAATTGCTTTTGTATTTTTTAGAACGCGGCGATACTTGTGCAATGACTTTGACCTGTTGTCTGGGAAATAATAAAAGTAAGATTCAGGCTGTTTCTGAAACCTCCGGTGATTTAATCATGATCCCCATCGAAAAAATGGAAGAGTGGATCGTAAAATACAAATCATGGCGAAATTTTGTCTTTGAAAGCTACAACAATCGTTTAATGGAAATGCTTGAAGCGATTGACACACTGGCTTTTATGAAGATGGACGAACGCCTGTATAAATATTTAACTGATAAGGCTAAAGTTCTGGGCACTACCGAAATTGCCACCACGCATCAGGAAATTGCCACAGAAATGCATACTTCAAGAGTAGTGGTTTCACGACTATTGAAAAGCCTGTCACTGGAAGGAAAAATAAAACTCAACCGCAATAAAATAGAAATTCTCCAATTCTGATGGAAGTATTCGGTTATATCGGTGCCTTGTTCATCGGATTGGTTTTAGGGATAACCGGTGGTGGCGGTTCTATTCTGACCGTACCTTTATTAGTGTATGTTTTGTCCTTTAATCCCGTGATGGCTACTGCCTATTCCCTATTTATTGTAGGGACAACATCAGCTTTTGGCGCCACGCAAAACTATTTCAAAGGATTAGTGGATGTGAAGAAAGGCTTCCTGTTTGCCATCCCATCATTCATTGCCGTATACCTGACCCGAAGATATCTTGTCCCAGCCATTCCCGACATTATTATAGAAACATCGATTTTTACGCTTACAAAAGAAGTATTCTTAATGGTACTTTTTGCCGTAATCATGTTATTCGCCGCTTTATCCATGCTGAAGAAAAAAAGGATCAATGTGAATGAAACTCAGGACGAATCAAAGTTGTTATTTCTTATCCAGACTTTCAGCGTTGGGATTCTTATCGGTTTGGTAGGTGCCGGTGGAGGTTTTTTAATCATACCATCATTAGTATTTTTTGCCAAACTCCCTATCCGGAAAGCGGTTGCCACTTCCCTATTGATTATTGCCCTGAATTCGCTGATTGGTTTTATGGGAGATCTTCAGACGCTTGTAATCGATTGGAAATTTTTACTGTTATTTACCTCACTATCGGTTACGGGAATTTTTATCGGAATCTGGCTCAGTAAGTTTTTAAATGAAACCCAGCTGAAAAAAGGCTTCGGTTACTTTGTACTGTTGATGGCAATCTTTATTTTAGCGAAAGAATTTTTGAGTTTGTGACTTATGTTACGCTCCGTTTTTAAACATTAAGTTATCTTTGCATAATAGTTATAAGGTGATGATGAGCATCAAAAAACCATCACCTGAAAAATTGATACAAACCTGACAAATTCATAGTCATTAAACAATGAAAAAACGCATATGAAAGTAGAACAAATTTATACCGGATGTATGGCTCACGCCGCTTATTATATTGAAAATAACGGCGAGGCGGCTATTTTTGACCCTTTGCGCGAAGTACAGCCTTACATTGCTAAAGCAGCAAAAGACAATGCGAAAATCAAATACATCTTTGAGACACACTTCCATGCCGATTTCGTTTCCGGCCATTTGGATTTAGCAGCTAAAACGGGTGGCAAGATTGTTTACGGACCTACTGCAAAAACAAATTTTGAAGCCATTATCGCTGAGGACAACCAGGAATTTAAAGTCGGCAATTACACCATTAAAGCACTTCACACGCCAGGTCATACATTGGAAAGCACCACTTATCTATTAATAGACGAAAACGGTATCCAACGCGGAATTATTACCGGTGATACTTTATTTATCGGTGATGTGGGAAGACCGGATTTGGCCCAGAAACTGGTAGCCGATTTAACACAGGAAAAGCTGGCGGGAATGTTATACGAGTCCCTTCGCAATAAAATCATGCCACTGTCTGATGATTTGATAGTGTATCCGAACCATGGTGCCGGAAGCGCCTGCGGCAAAAACATGAGCAAGGAAACTACTGATACTTTAGGTAACCAGAAGAAAGTGAATTATGCCCTGCGCGCTGATATGACCAAAGAGGAATTCATTACCGAATTATTAGACGGATTGGGTGCTCCTCCGGCTTATTTCCCGCAAAACGTTTTATTGAACAGTCAGGGTTACCAGAGCCTTGACAGTATAATGACCAAAGCAAACCATGCACTTGAGCCAAAAGCTTTTGAAGCAGTCGCGAATGAAGCAGAAGCTTTAGTATTAGACGTACGCCACGAAAACGATTTCGTAAAAGAACATATTCCCGGTTCCATATTTATAGGTTTGCACGGTAACTTCGCTCCTTGGGTTGGTGCATTAATTATGGACGTAAACCAGCCTATTTTATTAATCACTCCGGAAGGAAAAGAAGAAGAAACCATTACCCGTTTGTCCCGTGTTGGTTTTGATAATACGCTTGGTTACTTAAAAGGCGGACTGGAAGCCTGGAAAGCAGCAGGTTTTGATACGGACAGCATAGCTTCTATATCTCCGGAGCAGTTTGCTTCCGAAAAAGACAAAACCAAACTTCCTATTATAGATTCCAGAAAACCTGGGGAATATTCAGCGGAACATGTTGAAAATGCTGTGAACATCCCATTGGATTTTGTGAATAGCCATCTGTCAGAAATTCCAAAAAATGAAGATTTCTATTTACATTGTGCTGGCGGTTATCGCTCGGTAATTATGTCTTCCATTTTAAAAGCACGTGGTTTCCACAATATGATAAATGTAGAAAAAGGCATTAACGGAATCCGTAATGCGGGAGTGGAACTAACGAAATTTGTTTGTCCGTCTACCCTAAAATAAAATCACAACTAAATAATAAAGATCAGGCTATTGCCTGATTTTTTTGTTTTTGGATACTAACAAAAAATTAGCAGATCAGATTATAAATTGGTGTAATTTTTTAAATACTTTTGCATCACAAAACAAAAAATTATAAGTAATGAGAAAAATTCTTTTATTAGCCGGATTATCCATTTTGGCTTCCTGCAGTAAAGTTTCGGACGACGAGTATTTAATCACCGGAACTGCAACTGGTATTGAAAACGGTAAAATGGCCATTCTTCAGGTTCAAAATGAAGCGGGCCCCATTTCGAAAGACACAGTAAAAGTTGAAAACGGAAAATTCGAATTTAAAGGAAAATATACGGAAGGACCGGAAATCAGTTTCATCATGATCGAAGGTTTACAGAACGGAATGGTACCATTCATTCTTGAAAATGGCGAAATTAATATCACTGTTGACAAGGATACTATCCAAAAATCAAAAATCGGCGGAACACATAATAATGATAAGTTCCAGAAGTACAATGACGATGCGAGCGTGATTTATAAAAAAATGGTTTCTTTCCAGAAAAACAACCAAAAGAAATTTTTAGATGCACGAAAAGCAGGAGATACAGCTACCATGAACTCGTTGAGAAAAGAAAATGAAGTTTTTCAAAAAAGTCTTGACAAACAGTCTATAGACTTCGCAGAGAAAAACCCTGATGCTTTCCTTTCTGCACTTTTATTGGAAAACTTTATTGCAAGACAATCTTTAGAGTCGGATAAGATTGTAAAAATATACAACACTTTGGCTTCAGACATTAAGAAAACTAAAAGCGGTACACGTGTTGGCGATTATGTAAAGGCACAACAGGCGGTTAATATCGGAACCGTGGCTCCAGCTTTCTCAGCACCAAATCCTGAAGGAAAAACGGTTTCCCTAAAAGAATCTTTAGGAAAAGTAACTATCATTGATTTCTGGGCTTCGTGGTGCGGACCTTGTCGTGCAGAGAATCCTAACGTAGTGGCTTTATATAACGAATTCCATGCAAAAGGATTGAACATTATTGGTGTTTCTTTAGACAATGACGCCATAAAATGGAAAGAGGCGATTGCTAAAGACAAGCTTACATGGACGCAGGTTTCTAACATAAAATACTGGCAGGATCCGATTGCTAAATTATACAATGTAAAATCCATTCCAGCTACTTTCATTCTTGATGCCAGCGGAAAAATTGTTGCGAAAGACCTGCGTGGTGCAGAATTAAAAGCAAAAATTCAAGAGCTTTTAGCAAAATAAGACACAATATTTATACTGAATACTAAAAATCTCCTTCGGGAGATTTTTTTATTTTATTCAAGTCCAGCATATTAAAAAAAACTCAAGAATTATCTTTAAAATATGTTTGGATACTTAGAAAACAGTTCTATATTTGCAACCGCAATGAGCAAGCAAAACGCTTGTGAACGCATGGGGAGATACTCAA
>NZ_CAMLMK010000087.1 GCF_946481155.1 uncultured Flavobacterium sp. | reverse complement strand
CAATTCGCGTGTACAGCATTCATCTTCAGTCGACCAAAATCAGCCCGGATATTCATGAGGAAATTGATGAGGCAAAGTCAAAGAAAATATTCCGTCGTGTAAGTGAAGCTTTCGCCGAACAGCAGCTGCAGTCGGAACTTATTAAAGACCATAAAGAAGAATGCCATTACCCAAAAATCATTTGCGGTGATATGAATAACAGCGCTTTTTCATATGTATACAGAAATATTAAAGGCAATATGAAAGATGCTTTTGAAGAAGCCGGCGAAGGTTTCGGAAAAACCTATAACTATGAATTCTATCCGGCAAGAATCGATTATATCCTAACGGATAAAGTTTTTGATGTAAAGAGTTTCAAGAACTTCGACAACTTTGTCAATTCGGATCACTTCCCGATTCTTACCCGTTTAATGCTGAAGCAGGAGGAATAGTCTAAAGCGATTGGTTCTTCAGATAATCTACAGCATAACGACCTTCATTGAACAGCAAATCCAAAATGCTCAAATTATTTAAGAAGCCGTGTTTCTCTTCAAAAACCTGTGTATAAGGTTCAAATTCCGAAGTGTCTTTCTTCCCGTTTGCCAAAGGGCGAAAATCAGTTAAACCATTCGCTTCGCGGAAATATTCAGTAGTTTTATTGAAATCAAATTTTAAGCCGAGGCAATCTTTTACAATTTCGATGGTTTGAAAGTTCAAATCCATGATGAATTCGTGTTTCTTTTCGAAAAGCGGACGAATATCATCCTCGAAATACTCAAAGAAAGGCGAAGTTCTGTAGGCCGCTTCCAGTGACTTGAAATGGTTTTTACGCCAGTTGAAATCGTTCTCAATGCGGACATCCTTAAAACGCTGATGTGCATCAGGACTATGTTTTACGGGAATGTTCAGCATCTGAATTCCGTTTGGAGAATAGATGTACATCCGGTTACGATTGGTTTGTTTCTGGAAATTGTCTTCCATTTCAAAAGTAATCGAATCCGCCTGTGCCATCGCCACAAAATGGCTTATGGATGGGAAGTAAGTGGGATGTAGTAGAATGTTCATTTGGTAATTTGTGGATTTGTTGATGTGCAGATGTGGTTATTTGTTTGCTACTGCTGTTTTTCGACCTGATAGTTTCGTAACGCGTTTAGTTTATTCGTGATGCTTTCTAAATTTTTGCGCAAATCCAAATACTCATTTTCAGAAATGAATTTTAACTCAGAAGAAATAATTAACTGATTTAGAACTTCAACCGCAGAACCAAAAGCAATTGTAGTAAAATGCGCTTTCTCTTTGAAGCTTTTTCTTGCGGAGCCTACTGCAATATTTGAGCAAATAGAGATGGATGCTCTTCGAAGTTGCGAAGTCAATCCGAATTTTTCAGTGTCAGGAAATTTTGAGGTTATCAAATATATAGCTTTTGAAAACTCTTTAGCTTCAACCCAAACTTCTAATTTTTCAAATGAAAATACATACATTTCCTACTATCAAATAACCAAACTATCAAATAAGCAAATTTAACTTCTTTTCGCTTTTCTGTTTTTGAAGAAAGTGTAACCAAAATAACCCATAAGTGCAATGAAGAAATATAGGAAATAGGAAACTGGCTGGCCTTCTCCGCCTACAGTGGTGAAAAGACGCTCCCATCTGATTTTGTCAATAGCCTTGCTCCATGGTATATTCTGATCTAAACTCATCCAGATGAATACCGGTTTTCCAACGATATGATCTTCCGGAGTATAGCCAAAGTATCTTGCATCTAATGAGTTATGGCGATTGTCACCCATCATCCAATAGTAATTTTGCTTAAAGGTGTATGACGTCGCTTTCTTACCATTGATGTAAATATCATTGCCCATCACTTTTAAATCATTTTTCTCATATTCAGAAATGATTATTTTATAATAAGGAAGTGATTTTAGATCTAAAGCAACTGTTTTTCCTTCCTGAGGAATATAAACCGGACCAAAATTGTCACAACTCCAATTGTTTGTTACTGAAGGTTTTCCATCCTGAAAATCCGGAAAAATCCCGTCTTCAGGACCTTTGCGTATCTCCCGGATGACACTTTTGATGCCTGGTGTGTTTCTTAATCTTTCAGCGCCTTCAAATGTCATGGCATTGAACACAATTGTGTCAACAGCAATTTGGGCACCGCCATCCGTAATGTTTAGTTCCTTTATAAGATATTCAAAGTTGATTGGCGTTTTTGTATCAATAGCTACCTTGTAGGTATATTGAGGCTTAGCCCTTTCCGGCAATAGTAATTCCTTGCCGTTGATGAAAACAACACCGTCCTTGATTGAAAGTGAATCTCCCGGAATACCAACACAACGTTTTACGTAATTGGTTTTTTTATCAATAGGTTTATCATATCTTTTATCAGCGGGTTTATACATGTTAAATAATGTATCTCTTGGCCAGTTAAAAACGACGATATCATTATGTTCTATTTTTTGCATTGCCGGGAAACGGAAATAAGGCAATTGCGGGCATTTTAAATATGATTTTATACCGACAAAAGGGATTGAATCATGAACCATTGGCGCTGCAACGGTTGTCATTGGTGTTCTGGCTCCGTAATGGAACTTGCTGACAAAAAGATAATCGCCAATTAGCAATGATTTTTCCAAAGATGAGGATGGAATCACATAAGGCTGCATAAAATAAGTGTGCACTAATGTTGCTACTACAATTGCAAAAAGCAGTGAACTTAAAGTATTTTCTTTTTTTACAGCATTTTTGTTTGGGATATAAGTAACGTCTTCAGCATAATTGATGTAATAAATATAAAGACCAAGGGTTAAAACTCCCAAGGTGGTATCCATCGTAGTATTTTTACCGAAGGCTCTCAATGTTTCTACCCATATCACCGGGAACATAATCAGGTTTACAATCGGGATAAACAATAAAAGCGTCCACCAGGGCGAGCGGTCGATTATTTTCATCAATACAATGGAATTGTACACCGGAATTGCTGCTTCCCATGCTTTTCTTCCTGCTTTTTCATATAATTTCCACGTTCCTAAAAAATGTACAACCTGAATAATTAGGAAAAATATAAACCATTGCATTAGTGTCATAATGTAAATTGTTAGATTATTGGACTTCTTAGATTTTTAGGTTTCTCAATTCTCTTGATTTCTTAATCTTCAGAAGTATCGTAATTTGTATTAATTTATCTTTTACTTTTTTATCTTATTCTTTTGTTTGACTTAGGGAAATCGAACTGTCTGCCAATCCGACGATCAAAAAATCTAACGATCTAAATTTAAAACGTCTTTCATGGTGAAAACGCCTTTTTTATTCTGAAGCCATTCCGCGGCAATTACGGCACCTAAGGCAAAACCTTCACGGCTGTGGGCGGTGTGCTTTATCTCAATCTGATCAACATCGGAATCGTAAAAAACACTGTGTGTTCCTGGTACGCTGTCAATACGCTTGGTATTGATATGAATCTGGTCTGCTTTAGGGTCTTCCAAAATCCATGAAGCGTAATCCGAATTTTCTATAATTCCGTTTGCCAGTGAAATGGCCGTTCCGCTTGGAGCATCCAGTTTTTGCGTGTGATGTATTTCCTCCATAGAAACTTTATACTGTTCCAGATTGGACATCATTTTTGCCAGATAATTGTTCAGTTCAAAGAAAACATTTACACCTAAACTGAAATTTGACCCGTAAATAAAAGCGCCATTTTTTTCTTTGCACAGGGCCGCCATTTCCGGATAGCGTTCGAGCCAGCCCGTTGTTCCGGATACAACTGGTATATTAGTATCAAAACATTTCGAAATGTTACCAACTGCTGCAGAAGGAACACTGAAATCAATGGCAACGTCTGCTTTTTCAAGTCCGTCAAACGTGCTGTCATGGTCTTTGCGGAGTACAATTTCGTGACCTCTTTCCAAAGCAATACGCTCGATTACCTTGCCCATTTTCCCGTAGCCTAAAAGTGCGATTTTCATGTTGTTTCGGATTAGAAATTATAATTGAGTGTTAGCCCTACATTCTGTTTGTAATTGATTTCATTCTGATAGAAATCGGGACGAACTGTAAGGTTTTCATTGACATTAAATTGCATAAGGTGCGCATCCACATTGGCATCCACAATATTTAAAATATAAATGGCTGCAGTGATGAACGCTGATAAATCTCTGTTTCGCTGATAGAATTTCTGGCCATCAATAAGACGGCTGTTGTCCAATGGCCCGAAATAAGGATCGTCGTCATACAACGATGTGCCGTTAAGACGTTTTTTGTATTCGTTTCGGTAACGGTGGTATTTATTGTTGTTGTCGGAATAGAAATAAATTCCGGCACCCAAACCGATATAAACGATGGGTACTTTCCAGTATTTTTTATTGTAAACCTGTCCAAGACCAGGAACTAAAGCAGAATAGAAAGCCGCTTTTGAAGGTGCAAGGACATTTATTTTTTCCTGTTTTACAGAATCGGGGGTAATCAATAGGGGAGCTTCGGTCTGCGAAAAACCGGAAGCTGAGGCTAATAACACTGTAAAGAAGAATATGATCAGTACTCTGTTCACTATGCGTTGATTAATTTGATGATTCTGTTGAAATCTTCTTCTGAATGGAATGGAATTGTAATTTTTCCTTTTCCGTTTCCGGCTACTTTTACATCGACTTTCGTTCCGAAGAAATTGGTAAATGCTTTTTTGGAATCGTTGTCAATTTCAAATGAAGTTCCTTTCGGAGCCTTTGCCGGCGCTGGTTTTAAGCTGTCCTGATAAGTTTTTACCAAAGCTTCTGTTTCACGAACAGAAAGATTTTGGCTGACGATTTTCTGATAGATATCCGTCTGAACATCAAGATCATCGATATTGATAATCGCACGACCGTGTCCCATGGAGATAAAACCATCGCGAATTCCGGTCTGGATAATTGGGTCTAACTTTAGCAAACGCAGGTAGTTGGCAATCGTCGAACGCTTTTTACCCACGCGGTCGCTCATTTGCTCCTGCGTCAACTGAATTTCGTCAATCAAACGTTGGTAGGATAAAGCAATTTCGATTGGATCTAAGTCATGACGCTGGATGTTTTCCACCAAAGCCATCACTAGGGAATCATTATCGTTTGCCAAACGGATATAAGCCGGAACAGTCGTTAATCCGATCAATCTGGAAGCGCGTAAACGACGTTCTCCTGAAATCAGCTGGTATTTATTGAAATCGGTTTTTCTAACGGTAATAGGTTGAATTACACCAAGTTCACGAATGGAAGAAGCCAGTTCCTGTAACGATTCCTCGTTGAAATTGGTTCTTGGCTGGAATGGGTTGATTTCAATCGACTCTATTTCAAGCTCAATAATATTTCCGACAACTTTGTCAGCATTTTTGTCCTCTACCGATTTGATGTCGTTGTCCGGATCTTTTAATAACGCCGATAATCCTCTTCCTAATGCCTGTTTTTTTACCGCTTTTGTCATAAAATACTAGTTGCTGTTTTTCTTGATTATTTCTTCTGCCAAGTTCAGGTAATTGGTTGCCCCTTTGCTTGTTGCGTCATAATTGATGATGCTCTCGCCGAAACTAGGCGCCTCACTTAGCTTGATATTTCTTTGGATGATAGTGTCAAAAACCATGTTGTTAAAATGTTTTTGGACTTCTTCCACAACCTGGTTCGATAAACGAAGGCGCGAATCATACATCGTAAGCAATAAACCTTCGATGTCCAGTTCGGGATTGTGGATTTTTTGTACGCTTTTGATCGTGTTCAGTAATTTTCCAAGACCCTCCAAAGCAAAATACTCGCATTGGATCGGAATCACAACAGAATCGGCAGCTGTTAAAGCGTTCAGTGTAAGCAATCCTAAAGACGGTGCACAATCAATGATGATGTAGTCGTACTTGTCCTTAACACTGGCCAATGCCTGTTTTAGCATATACTCACGATTTTCTTTGTCTACGAGTTCAATTTCGATAGCCACAAGGTCAATGTGTGCCGGAATTACCGAAACATTGGGTGCCGAACAAGCAATGGTTGCCTCTTCGGGCGTATTGCTGTGTTCCAGGATCTGATAGGTTCCGATTTCCACGCTTTCCACGTCAATCCCTAATCCGGAAGAGGCATTCGCCTGTGGGTCAGCATCAATTAACAGCACTTTTTTCTCTAAAACGCCTAATGAAGCCGCAAGATTAACAGAAGTTGTAGTTTTTCCAACGCCACCTTTCTGATTGGCAATAGCAATGATTTTACCCATTTGTCTTTAAAAATTTTGAAGCGTAAAAATACAATTTATTATCGTTTATGAAAGCGTTATTTGTTAACAATCTTGTAAAGTTAGCAGTGTTCAGTATTCAGTTAGCAGTTTCACTGTATAAAAAAACAAAAGAGCGATTTTTTTCGCCCTTTTTTATTACTAACTGTATGCAGAAATCTATTTATTTCCTTTTGATTTGATCATCATTTCCAGCATGTCCCATAATTCCTTCGGAACAGCTTCCAGTAAGTTGAATTGTCCGGCACCCTGTAGCCATTCACCACCATCAATTGTAATTACTTCACCGTTAATGTAGGCTGAAAAATCAGAAACCAGATAAGCCGCTAAATTGGCCAATTCCTGATGATCGCCCACACGTTTTAACGGTACTTTTTTAGCTAAATCGAATTTCTCTTTTAAGTCTCCCGGCAACAATCTATCCCAGGCACCTTTGGTTGGGAAAGGCCCCGGTGCGATAGCGTTCATACGGATACCATATTTTGCCCATTCAACCGCTAAACTGCGCGTCATTGCCAGAACTCCGGCTTTTGCGGTAGCACTTGGCACAACATACGCTGACCCGGTCCAGGCATAAGTCGTAACAATATTCAGTACGTTGGTGTTGGTTTGTTTAGCATCAATCCAGTGCTTTCCAAAAGCTAGCGTACAGTTTTTAGATCCTTTCAGTACAATATCAATAATGGTGTCCCAGGCATTGGCCGATAAGCGTTCGGTAGGAGAGATGAAGTTTCCTGCCGCGTTGTTCAGTAAGATGTCGACTTTTCCATAGGTTTTCAAAACTTCTGCCAACATCGCTTCAACTTGGTCGTAATGACGGACGTCGCATTGGATTGCCAGACATTTTCCTCCGGTTTCATTTTCTAATTCTTTGGCAGTTGTTTGTAGTTTTTCTAAATCACGGGAAGTAATGGCGACTTTGGCACCCAATTCCATAAAGTATTTTGTCATGGCTTTACCTAAGCCACTTCCACCTCCGGTAACAACGATTACTTTATCTTCAAGAGCGTTATCGCGTAGCATTTTTGCTGAAAAGTTCATATTTTTTGGTTTTTAGAATCGTAAAGATATAGAATTTTATTATGCATGCATAATAGGTGAATTAATTTTTGAGAAGATAATCTTCCAAGCGATCGAATGTCCCCTGGAAGCCGAGTTCCATATTTTCATGGTTTTCACCGAACGTTTTCACTTCTGCTTCTGAAGCATTATAGGGTGAAATTTGAAGTTTTATTGTTGTATTGCCATTGGATTCTTCCAGTGTCAGGAGGTTGTACATTTCCAACGGCCATGTTTCGCTGAAAGGCGCACGGATATTGTTTGCATTTTCATCCGTAAAAGAATTCAGGAATGCTATTTTGGTAATGGGTTCCGTTTCTTTGTATACAAACTTGCCCCACATTTTTAATCCATCGGGAGATTGAATACTGTAATGGAAAATTCCATTAAGTACAAAGGCAAAATTTACTACATCGGTAGTAAATCCTTTCGGTCCCCACCATTCTTTGAGTCGGTCTGCTTCAGACCATGCTTTGAAAACAAGGCTTTTAGGAGCTTTGAAAGTGCGCGTAATGATTAGTTCGTTTCCCACGTAAAGATTGTGTTGCGACATATCCAGTGCTTTGATGTTTTTAAAGATACTAAAAAAACAGCAAAAGAGAAATAAATCAGAAACCGACTTTCTCTAAAATATTAAATCCTATTCAGCTTCTCCGCTGCAGCAATAAGTGTTTCATCAGTTTTGGCGAAACAGAATCTCAGCATATGGTGGTCCGTTGCATTGTTATGGAAAACGGATATAGGAATCGCAGCCACGCCGTGTTTCGTAATCAGTTCACGGGCAAAATCCACATCGTTTTGTGTACTGATGTTACTGTAATTCACCACCTGAAAGTATGTTCCGTCACAAGGAAGAAGTTCAAACTTACTATCCTTAATCAGGTTTTGGAACAAATCTCTTTTTTGGCGGTACATTTTGGCAATTTCGCTAAAATCAACAACGTCAAGATATTCGGAAATCACATGTTGCGAAAAACTGTTCACGCTGAATACCAAAAATTGGTGTACTTTCTTCATTTCCGCCATAAGGTTTTCCGGTGCAATCAGATAGCCGATTTTCCAACCCGTAACATGCAGCGACTTTCCGAAAGAAGAAGCGATAATCGTTCTGTCAACCAATTTTTCGCGGGTGTGAAACGAAATATGCGGGTGCAGAAATGAAATGTATTCATAAACTTCATCGCTTAAAACCAAAACCTTTGGATGCTTTTCGAGGATTTGTTCCAGAGCTTCAAAATCGGCTTCATTCCATACTTTTCCCGTTGGATTGTGCGGATTATTGATGACAATCATCTTGGTTTTTGATGTAATTGCCGCTTCAATCCGGTTGAAATTTGGGGAATAATCATCATTAAGAGAAATCCTTACCGGAGTACCGCCTGCAACCAAAACCGAAGGCTCATAGCTGTCATAGCTCGGATCCAGAATAATTACTTCATCGCCATTCCTAACAAACGTATTCAGCGCCGTAAAAATGCCTTGTGTAGCACCGGCCGTAATCAGCATTTCAGTTGCAATGCTCACTTTTCGCTGATAGTTTTTCCACGTCAAATCAGCAATTCTTTCCAGCAAAGAAGGCAATCCGGCCATTGGCGTATACTGGTGAATGTTGCCCCACAGCAAGCGTTCGGAAATTTCCAACAGGCGTTCATCCACCGGAAAATTCGGGAAGCCCTGAGACAGGTTAATCGCGCCGTGCTCGTTGGCCAGCTGGGACATTACAGAGAAAATACTCGTAGTTACATTGGGCAGTTTAGACATATTTCGGTTTTTTGAGGAGCGTAAATTTAGGTAATTTTTTGGAGCAACACTTCCGGTATTTTTTAATCGGTGGTTCCTGCTGTCCGCTATATCCGCACTGAAAAAGTGCGGGATGCCGCTCCCATCAGGGCTAGGAGAAAACTCAGGGCTTTTTTATAAAGGCTTGGGATTTTTGCGATAATAAATAGGATAATTCTTTAGTAAGTGCGTTCTTATTTTGTAACTTTAAGGATACTAATTTAAAAATCCACTTGCCATGAGAATGTTAGTTAATATAATTTTCCCTGTGGAGCCTTTCAACTCCATGGTGCGAAGCGGTAAAGCAGGCGAAATCCTGGGTCGTGTCCTGGAAGACATCAAGCCCGAAAGCATTTATTTTACCGAAATGGAAGGTGGCCGGGGCGCCGTTATGGTTGTCGATGTACAAGATGCAGCAGGGATTCCCGCAATTGCAGAACCGTGGTTTCTCAATTTTGAAGCCAGCTGCGAATTTAGAATTGCCATGACGCCGGATGATTTAGAAAGAGCCAACCTCGGAAAACTCGCCGCCAAATGGTATGATGTGCTATTGTAGGAGAAAAAAGAAAAGAAACAAGAAGCCACTTTCGAGAGAAAGTGGTTTTTTATTTTCTTTATGAGAGTCCCCGGCTCACTTGAGCTGTTATTATTGAACAGGATACTCTTTTTCGATAAGCTCCTTTAAATTGACGGAACTTTCTTTAACCCACTCAAGTTCATTCATTAAACGTTGGTTGACTTGTTTCGCTGCAAGAATGTCATTAATAAAATGATTGATTATTATAGCGTCTTGAGTAATTAATTTCACATCTTCACTAGGTGTTTCTGGATGTACAAATACCATTGCATTGAAGAGGTTTGCCCTTGAATCCATCAGCTTTAGTCTCACAAAGCGTTCTGTTTCGAAAGCCGATTTCATTCGATTGACTCTCATATAGTGTTTGTTGATGGCACTCGACACCGATTTACTGCGAATAAGTCGCAACCCGCCGGCATTTTTTAGTTGGAGTATAGTGCGCTCGCTAATATCTGGTAACCCATAGCGAAGGGTCGCATTATTTGTCAATTTAGCTATGGAATGGGCATTTTCGTCTCTTGTTGGTTGCGCCAGCATTTCTATAATGGAGTCAAACTGTTGGTCGGTTTTGGTTCGCCATCCGATGTAGGTCTGCAATTGGATCGAATCAGTTTCAAGATCTTCGATAAGAGAACTCATAAAGACTTTCTCCCGATTGTGCTCGATAACATGTTCCAGCTGATATTCAGCAAGAAAACCGCAAAACACGGCAAGAAATAGCATTAAGAACTCCCAGAAATAGGCTTTCCAATTCTTTTTTTTATGATGCGTATTAGGATGGATTTCCATAGTTTCATTTTTTTCAGCAGCGCCGGATTCAAGATTTTTATGCTCGGCAGCTTTTTCCGGTTCGGGAGGTAACCTATTTTCTAAGTTTTCATCCCCTGTATCTGTATTTTCAGTCATATGGAAAGATGTTTTACAGCAGAATAAGTTAGTTGTGTTATGGGTGTAGTTAGCTGATATTCAATAGTAAAGATACTCGTTTTAAAGAAATCAACTTATATGGTTGTTAAACTATTTTACTAGGATCCATAAATGTCATCAGCCACGTCTTGAGCGTTAATTTTAGTGGTCGAGTTTCAAAATTTCCGACTTTAAACTTCAGGAAAATTTTAATTATAAAGCGTTGATAAACAAGTTGTTTGAATTATTAATATTATTCAGATTAATTCGAAATAACAAGAATTTGCTGTAAATGTTTGGAAATTAGAAAAATAAAAATAAATCTTTGCATCAGAAAATTAATAACCCTTTAAACGAAGAAAAATGTTTGTATTCAAATCATTACCTCAAAGCAATGCATCAGTTGGAACTGGTGTCGCTCTTCTTCGTGGCTTATCGCAATCATAGATAAATAAAAATATATGAAAAAGCCCGAAGACATTTAGTTTCGGGCTTTTTTTTGTTTATTCTAGACCCTACAAAAATTACTTCCCGAAAACTAGTTTATTCACAACGAATAAAAAATTTGCCTATGGATTTCCATTGGCAGTTATAATTAGTTTTTAAAAAAATCATGGGAAATAAATTATCCGGAAAAGACCTGATCAAATTGGGCTTTCCAAAGAATAATGCCATAAATATTGCCTTAGGGCAAATTAACAGATATCGTAAAAGAGAGAAAAAGGAACGAATTCTGACCGAAGCTAAAGAAGTGCTGTTACATCCCGAAAAGTTTAAGGG